>JBEQLC010000214.1:0-3521 GCA_040326175.1 Desulfobacteria bacterium
GCCCCGCCCGGAAGGGCGGGGAGGCTTCACATCTCTCTCCATCGGTACACAAGAGATCATGACAACAGCTTGTCAAGATCTATGGCTGTCTGAGCTGTAGAATCAGGCATCCCCAGTCGTTCTTAGTTTTCTGATGAGTGAGTTCCAGGCCTATCGCACGAAACGTTTGTATCATAGTATTGGTCTCACTAGATAGAAACCCGCCTGCCGCAAGCCACCCGTCCTTGTCCAGGTGAAGTCTGAGTTCCTCGGCAAGATTCTGAAGAAGAGAGGCCGACAGGTTGGCCAAGATAAGACCAAAACGCTCTTCCGCAGATTCAAGGGACTCATTTCTTACCTCTATCGAATCCTCCAATAGATTCGCGCTGATATTCCTTACAGCCGTCTCTGTGGCTACATGATCTACGTCCAGTGCCACAACATTTCTAAACCCTACTTTGGCGGCGAACATGGCAAGGATGCCGCTCCCCGTGCCCAGGTCAAGAATAGGTGTCCCATCTTCCAAGAATGGGCGAAGCAGCAATATAGATTCCAGGCAGAGCTGTGTGGATTCGTGATGACCGGTTCCAAAGGCCTGACCGGGATCAAGGATAATCTCTTGCTCGCGTGCTGATGGCCGAACACTTCTTGTACTTGGCCTTATCCACACAGACCCGATCTTAAAAGGCTGGAAAAACGGGAGCCATTTTGAGGCCCAATCTTCTTCGTCTATCAAGCCGATGTGCAATTCTGGCTCCTGACCGCTGTCCGGGAAAATAGAGGACAATTCCTTCAGGTGCGCCCGAAGTTGCTCCTGCATATCTGGTTGCCATAGGCCCTCTTGCAGGTAGGCGCGTAGTATCAACCTATGGGGGAGTTGTCGTTCTTCATCAAGCCAGAGGCCGGAAAAACCCATTTCCTCTAAGAAGTGGGGCAAGACCTCCTTCCAGGGTGGGGGCACGATCAAAGTGATCTTGTGCCAGCGTCGCTTGTCTCCACCCATTGAGGTCATCCCTCACCGCAAGATTGCCGACTTTTCTATAGATTAGGCCTTAGAGTGTGAAAGGCAAAAAAAGATCTAGCTTGATGTCACATAGAAAGGTCTCTGCTTCAAGCTATCCTCATTAACCGTTGCCCTTCACTTTGAGCCGTTTGTGGGACTATCACAGTTGTCAGTGGCATCGACCCCCGCTATCTCTTGGGTTATTGTGCCACATGCTGGGCATTGGTATGGCTTCCTTGTACTAAGATCTGCTGTGCAAACCCAAACGATGAGCCATATCCCCATGGTGAGGACTGACAAAAGGAGATTAATCATCAAGTTGTCCGTCTTCAGTCTGACAGCCTCCACATGTTTTCTACATTCCGGACACCACTGTCCTTCCTCTGATGCACCTAATCTTTTATTCAGACCGTCCCCCATGTTGCCAATGATTCGTTTATTGAACTGCAAAAGCAAACGTATTCCCGATCCCTATGCATCGGGGCTGCAGGAACCTTTAAAACAGTTCGATATGCACGTTACAAAAAACTCGCAATAACACATTCCCGCAATGGTACGATTGTTGCTATCCCTAAGTTTCACCAAACCTTAGGCGATATCCTTATACATCATGATGGCATTCTGGCCTTTAGGGTAAAAATTTTTCTTGATATCCAAGGGGATAAATCCATGTTTCTTGAAAAGCTTGTGGCCAGGCAAATTCTCAACCGGTGTATGCAAAACCAGCTTCTCGACCTCTATCTCCCCAGCGGTTCTCTGTATCCCTTTCATGAGAAGATCACCAATACCACGTTTCCTTTTTTCATATTCTACTGCAATCGCCAGCAGTTCAGACACACGCGGAAGATACCATTCTCCCTTTGGCCGACTAAGCATGGCAAATCCGACAGGTCCTGTTTCCATCAATGCCATGAGGGTCATGTTGATACCCGACTCGAACCAGCTCACCAACATGTCATCATAAGGGCCGTACTGTTCAAACACTCTTTTGCCTAGATTTCGGACATAATGCACATCCACGGGCTTAGCTGACTGCACGGTGATTTGATTCTTATCACCCATTTTCTTATTGTAAGGTTCTGTGTTTCCCCCTACTTCTTCACGCCTACCAGCATTCATCACAAGGCCATGCCTACCAATATTTGGTTCGCACATGACCCGACACCCTATTCTTTTACAGAAAAGCATCAACAGAGTCAAACATAGGCCTCACCCATCCACTTCCACAGAAAATTCGCCTGCTCACCTGTCTGGCATTTTTTTCTTGTCTGCCTGTCGAGTTGGGCTTATTCTCTGTGGAACAGCCTTTCTATGGATTATCCCAGTTTTTGAGTCTTTCTGGAACCTTTTGTTGCAATAGTGATGAAACGGTTTCTGAGCCTTATTTCAGGACCAAACCATGAGGCGAATAGTGAGAAAACTTTGAAATCTCTTCTGATCATTTCTGATATAGAGGGAAGCTCTGGATGCTGGAGCTACAGTGGATCATCGTTCATGACCGAGGCGTGGTTTCGTGCCTGTCTTGAAATGACTAGAGATGTCGACGTTGTGGTCACGGCCCTCTTCGATGCAGGAATCAGGCAGATAACCGTCAAAGATTTCCATAGAACAGGTTATAATCTCCTGCCGGAACTGATCGACTCAAGAGCCCAGGTCTTCTCAGGCTATAGGCCAGGTCCGGTTCCCGGCATAGGAGACCCGGGTGACGCGGAGGCGGTTATCTTTCTGGGCATGCATGCCGCTTCAGGTACCGAGGGATTCCTCTCCCACACCCTCACTTCACGTATCGAACGCCTGGAGGTAAGTGGAAGGCCGTTGGCCGAAGTGGAGCTTTTTTCCGGATCTTTGGCGCCTTATGGAGTACGACCGATCTTCTTCTCAGGCTGCCCTGTTGCGTGTGCTCAGGCGACCGAGGCTATTACCGGCATTGATGTCTATCCTATCGACAAGACTGTTGGACCACAGGGATTTGATGCTGATTCATGGAGAGACGGTCTGGCGAGCGCAGCGGTCGCATCCCTCGACAATCTTTCAACAGAGCCTTATGTTCCGCAAGGGCCCATGACAGCAGTGATAACCATGCGCGATGGGGAAACTGCAGCTCGAACCCTTGCAAGCAGGTGGGGCTTCAACTATGAGGGTGCCCAGATCTTCCTTCAAGCTTCTGACATACATGGGCTCTATAATGACCTCATCAGGCTTTGCTATCTCACGCCTCTCATAGAGAAAATAGTCCCCTTTGTACTCTTCTGGTATAGGCTAAAGGGTCGGATTGGTTTGAATGTTGTTCGGCGGCACCTTACACGAAAGCGTCTACTCCGCTAAATCCTTATCCTCGCCCTCATAGTCATGTTCAACGATTCTTTACTGATCATTTCTGCTTCAGTTCAAACGATCCAAACAGAATATAATTTAATGCATCACTTAAGGTAGTGCCCTCAACATTGTGTTGTTTAATACTATTTTATCCGCCTTCGCAGAAGACCACGGGCTTGCCCGTGGATGAATGCGCAAACAATCAATATGCTACGGCGCGATG
>JBEQLC010000215.1:0-3501 GCA_040326175.1 Desulfobacteria bacterium
CAAAGCTGTCTTAAGGGAAAAAACAACTCCGCCAAAGAAGTTTGTGCCCTCACAGAAAATTCGAGCGGATCAAACGGTGGATTTCCCGGCGGATATTTAAGTATTTGTAAAAGAGCCGCAAAATTATTTAACCACACAGGTCGAATTTTTTCAAGAGAGGTCAAAAAATGAAAAAATCATTTCCCCTATCCTTTGAGGCAATCTACCAGCTATTTTCATTAATTGTGGTGATAATAATGGTTCATGCGGTTTATGTGGGGCTTATCCGTCCCAGAGCGGATGAGATTCTGGCAAGACAGGCCACCCTTATTGCGGAGGATAAGTCCTATGAGATCAAGCGATCAGTCTATGTCTTGATACGGGATTACGAACAGGAGGCCTGTTTTATTCTCCTGCTCTGGGCCCTGGCCATCATGGGGTACAAGGGCACCATGACCATCAAACACCGGGCGCTCTTAGATAAGGACCTGATCCCGCTGGCAGAAGGCATGCGTATTCTGCCGGAGGATACCCGTGACTGGTCACGAAAAATTCAGGCCCTGCCCATTAGTCAGCGGGAGGCCTTGCTCCCGAAGGCCCTGCTTGCGGCGTTGCAACGGTTTGGTTTAACCGGGAATATCCAGGATGCTGCGGCGGCCGCACATGCCTATTGCACCTCGGAGGGAGAAAGGTTGGAATCGGAATTATCCATGGTAAGATATATTGCATGGGCTATTCCTTCGGTTGGGTTCCTCGGGACGGTGCGGGGTATCGGGGACGCCCTTGGACAGGCGCACAAGGCCATTGAAGGGGATATCTTCGGAGTGACGAAGAGCCTGGGCGTTGCCTTTAACTCCACATTGATTGCCCTCCTTTTAAGCCTCGTTCTCATGTTCCTTGTGCATCACTTGCAGCTCCTCCAGGAGCGCTATGTGCTGGATACCGAAGCATACTGTGAAGAGCATCTCACTCGTCATTTACAAACTCAATAAAGGATCTCTGAAATGGATTTACTTGCTTTAGAATTGAGCGATGCCGGTATCATGGCAGCGGCAAAAGACCCTCTGGGACTGCTTCACATTGACGGGGTGGACCAGGAGAGCCCTGGATTCGCCCTTCCTGGCAAGGACCAACTGGTCGTTGGCCGGGCGGCCGAGGGTAAGGCACACCTCAACCCGCTGCAGTTCAATAACTCCTTCTGGGATCAATTAAATACACAGCCTCTGAAGCAGCCTAACAATTATGCGCGTAACCACGCAGAGATGGCTTATGCCCATCTGGCCCGGATCTGGGAAAAGATCAGGGAACACGGTAATGAGCTTGTCATTGCGGTCCCTGGATTCTTGAGCCGGGATCAACTGGGACTTATCCTGGGTATCGCTGAAGAGTTGTCTATTCCCTCAAAGGGCATGGTAGCCCTTTCAGTGGCCGCTGCATCGAAGCCATGCCCTGATCGCATGCTGTTGCATATAGATATTCATCTGCACCGGTCCGAAATTACCTTCCTTGAACAGGGGGAACACCTCACTCAGAAAGATTCAGTAACAGGGGAGGGCAGGGGTTTGAACCACCTTTATACGGAATGGGTAAAGACCATTGCGGAGGAATTTGTCCGGACCACCCGTTTTGATCCCCTGCATCAGGCCGCGTTTGAACAAGAACTCTATAGCAGGTTGCCTGTTGTTATCGCGGCGCTTCAACAGAATCCCTCCGTTATGTTTGAGATGAGGGCAGACTCGAAAAGCTATCGTGTCAGCTTGTCCCGTGATCTTTTTGTAAAAAAAGGTGAGGCGGTGTTCAAAGAAATTCACCAATTGATCGCGGACATGCGGGAGCGCCATGGGGAACCGGGGCAACCGGTGACCTTCCAGTTGACACACCGTATGAGTCACTTGCCAGGTTGCAGGGAGATGCTGGCCGGAATAGCTGGTGCTCAGCTCATCGAGTTGGAACCTGGATGCGGTGCTTTTGGGGCGTTGGATCTTTGGGATGAATCTTCCACCCAGGGAACCGGACGAGGCGTATCGCTTTTGACGAGTCGCCCCTGGCAGAGGTTAGAGCGACCATCCACGGCACGTCCACGTCCCGTGCAGCCCATATCCCATGGTGACCTACGCCCTACACATTTGCTTTACCGTTCCGCGGCTTATCCCCTTTCTGACTTGCCACTTACAGTTGGCTCTGGCGGCATCCGGGATGGGATTGATATACGCATGGAGGGCGACTTGGCAGGTGTTTCCAAGAGACACTGCTCACTTCAGTTTCAAGGCGACAATGTTATCCTGACAGACCACAGCGCATATGGGACCTTTGTGGATGAAGTCAGGGTCACCAAAACCGTTGTTCTTAAGCTTGGCCAGATTATCAGGGTGGGAACGCCCGGGGAAGAGCTCCAACTCATAGCCTGCGTGGGAAGGAATGAAACGTAGAAGCATAAGCGTCTTTAGCCTCTCTTTTCTGGACTGCATTTGCTGCGGTCTGGGAGCGGTCATTCTACTGTTTGTGATTGTAAACGCCAAAAGCGCAGCACAACGGGATGAATTAACTTCGGATCTCCACGGCGAAGTTTCCCGGATGGAGAAGGAAGTGCTTCAGGGTACAAAGGGTTTGATCGAGGCCCGCAATGCCCTGGAGAAAATCCTGGAGGAATTGGCCAAAACCGAGGGGCTCTCTCGGGAATTGATTGAGACGAGCAAGGAAAAAAAGGTGGAGCTGGCCTATTTTGAGAATGAGACCCTCGCTGATAAAGCGCATATAAAGAAACTGAAGTCGGACCTCAAGTCAAAGGAAGAGGATGTGAAGCGGCTCAAGGCCGGGAGCAAGGCGGATGATGAGTATGGTTCAAAATTGCGCGTTTTTCCAGGAAAGGGCGATCGTCAGTACTTGACAGATCTTAAGCTGGGAGGAAACAGGATTTTTATTCTGGTGGATGCCTCGGCCAGTATGCTTGACGAGTCCATTGTAGGGATCATCCGCAGGCGAAACCTCAAGGATGAAGAGAAATTAAAATCTGAAAAGTGGCAGCAGGCAATAGCTACCATAGACTGGTTGACCACTCAACTTCCCCAAACCAGTAAATTTCAAGTGTACACCTTTAACGAGACCGCCACACCATTGATTGAGGGCACCAGGAAAAGATGGCTGGATGCGGGTGACGTTGACAAGTTGAATGAGACCGTTGATCGTATGCGGGAGGTAGTACCCCAGAAAGGGACCAGTCTGCTGAATGGGTTCAACGCTTTGAGCGAGATGAAACCTGGGCCGGATAATATCTTTCTGCTCACGGATAGCCTGCCGACCATGGGGGCACGCAAACCCTGGACCAAAAGGGTCTCCGGTAAGAAGCGGTTGGGTCTGTTTAAAGAAGCGGTGCGCAGGCTGCCCACAGGAGTGCCGGTAAACATTATTCTGTATCCCATGGAAGGCGACCCCGTAGCCGCCGTTGCGTTCTGGAAACTGGCCAAGAATACCAGAGGATCATTTTTCTGCCCCTCCAAGGATTGGCCGTGATTCGATTGCGGA
>JBEQLC010000216.1:0-3480 GCA_040326175.1 Desulfobacteria bacterium
ACCCTGAGATTTGTCGCTCGGGATTTCGGATTTCGGATCAAATATGACCCAAATACTCAGCGGCATATGTCCAGAAGGAATCATGGTGGCTACAGACAGTATGGCCACCAGTTTCGATGAGGACGGCAAGGAGAATCATTTCACGGTTGATAAGTTGTTTCCCATAGGTAGTCATGCCTTTATCGTCAGCGGTGGGATGGGTATCAGTGTCGAGCTGAGCATGCGATTCAAACGCTATGCAGAAGAGCGTAAATTGGTAGGAATCGAGGAGATAACAAGCGGTGTTGGACCTTACCTATCCGACCAGTACCGGGAAATGTTGCGCCATGGCAGTGGCACAAAGGGCATGAATGAAGAACTTGATAGGATTTACTTTGTGGTAGGGGGTTACTCCTTTCGCTCTCAGGAAGAGCCCTATCAACTTGCCCTCTGGGGAAGTGAAGCAGGGCAGCTTCCCCTGCAACGCATACTGATAGGTCCCTGTGTGGCGGTTCCCAGAACCATGTCCGGGGAGATGAGGCTGTTTCAGATGTGTCAGAGCAATTGTCAGCTTTCGGAATTAGTTGAGTTCGCCGAAGAGTTTCTTCAAAAGCAGTCTGAGGTTAATCCTCAGATCGGTCCGCCTTTCAGAGTTGGAACGATTACTGCGTCTGGATTTACCCGCCTGGAACGGGACCATGAGCCACCAGAAAACGGAACAAGGTGAGAGAGGACTGAAGCAGGTGGTTGAACCATTTATAGTAGATGTCAGTGAAGCTGAGATCAGACGAGAGCGGGAGAAGGCGAGGTCTCTACGAAAAACGCGGTGGTGGAAACAGAAGCTGGCCCGCGGGACCTGCTATTATTGCGGTCAGCGCTTCTCGCCGGATGAGCTGACAATGGATCACATCATTCCCGTTATCCGCGGCGGCAAAAGTACCAAGAATAACATTGCTTCAGCTTGCAAAGAGTGTAACAACAAAAAGAAACACATGTTTCCCATGGAGTGGGAGGAATATCTGAGTGGTTTCGCTACTCGTGATGAGGATGAACTGTAGGGTAGATGAACCGGAGGCAACCCACCGTTACGATGCCAGCAGGAAAAGCGGCTGATAGTTATCATTTGTGAAGGAGGGGAGAGCATGAGTATAGTGCCCGAGGGTGAGAACGCTAGAAAAGCGATCAAGTGGATCTCGGACAAGCGGCAATACGAACCTGATGAGTGTGGTCCTGTTCACAGCATGATCGAGCAAGCAGCCAGGAGGTTCGACCTTTCTCCAAAAGACCAAGAATTCCTCATTCGTTTTTTTTGCAGCCCCGAAAAGACCTAAATATAGGAATCTATTAAATATTTTCTCAGGTTGATACCCGGTTATCTTAATAGAACAATCGCAGAATTTTAGCTTGTAATGCATGGAAATGTGAGTACAATAAAAACTCCACAAAGGTAGTTAAACTCTTACTTTATAAACCGTTCGGGGGTCGTCTAAGGGCAGGACAGGGGTCTTTGGCACCTCTAATCTAGGTTCGAATCCTAGCCCCCGAGCCAATCTACAGAGTATGGGGGGCGTAACACTCCCCATACTCTCCCATACAAGAAAGCCCGGCGAGAATGTCCCGTTGGGGCTTCAAATTCAGCTGACATTCGATCGTTTCTTCTATAGATTAAAACTCAATGCTCCTAGCCCCCATTGACCCTGTGCGCCGGGTCGGTGGGGGCTTTTCTTTATATTGACAGACGGCTATATCTTGTGACAGTGTAAATTTCAGCGAACTGTCAATTAAGGGATGTAATATGAAGTGCGAAACACGGTAGATACGTGGAGCAGATTATCCAACTTCGACCATCTCGGGAGCAACAGCGCTCTTGAACGCCGAAGGTTTCTTTATATGGCCGAAGGAACAGAATATGCTGTTAACTGACAGCCGGTAAAAGTTCATGAGAGTAGCGGTAACGGCGGACGTACACCTCAGGACCCGAGGCGAACACCCCGAACGATACAACGCCCTGGAGAACATCTTCCAGCAGATGAGCACCGAAGGTATGGAAAACCTTATTGTCGCTGGCGACCTGTTCGACAAAGATTTCAGCAGCTACTCAGAATTCGAGGAACTTTGTAAGAAATACAGCAAGCTCCGACTGCATATTATCCCAGGCAACCACGATCCGGGTATCAGCGGAAAGAGCATAGTCGGCGACAATATTTACATTTACACCGATCCCACTGCCTTGCAGTTCGACTCAACAACCTTTCTTCTCATTCCGTATGAGGAGAAGGGAGAGATGGGCGAGAAGATAGCCGAAATGGAGAAGGAGATCGAGGGGAAAGAGTGGATCCTTGTCGCTCACGGTGACTACTACGGAGGTTTGAAGGAGCTGAACCCCCTAGAGCCCGGTACCTATATGCCACTTTCCCGGAAGGATCTCCAAAGATTCAAGCCCAGGACTGTGTTACTTGGCCACATCCACAAGCCGGTCAGTCAAGACAACGTTCACTACCCCGGCTCTCCCTGCGGCTTGGATATCAGCGAGACAGGAAGAAGAAGCTTCCTTGTCTTCGACACTTCCGACGGTAGCGTCGTCTCCATGGATGTCGCAACGGATATTCTTAACTTCAACGAATCCTTTGTTATCGTACCCAGGGATGATGAAGTTTCGATTCTCCAGCAGGAGATGAACGAAAGAATTGAATCCTGGGGAATTGACCCTAGCGATCACCCGAAGGTCTTTGTCAGGGTTGTGGCCAGGGGTTACGCCACCGACAGGAGGGCAATACTAGAGACGCTCAAGCACGGGTTCGAAGGGTTTAAGTACTCTAAGGACGAAGGTCCCAAAATCGATGAACTTCTTGCCAGTTCGGACCACCAGCTCAACGCCATAGCCGAGAGGACAATGAAGCTCATCGATGAGTTGGACTGGGATTTCGACGGCGACGAACCTACAAGGGAGCAAGTAAAAACTGCCGCCCTCTCCGCTATCTACGGCAAGTGAGGTAGGTGATGGCGATCAGGATCTACAGGATAAAGATAAAGAGAGCCGGCCCCCTGAACAGCGATTTTGAGCTCCAGCCGGGGGATCTAAACCTCGTTTATGGGCACAACGAGAGCGGCAAGACGTACATAGTGGAAACTATGATCAATCTTCTTTTCAAGACTGGCAAAAGGGCTCCTGCCAAATGGAACCTAAGAAAATGGGACCTTGGTGGCAGGATCATTGTTTCCGGCCTAGAGGACGACTCGGTGTCATTCACAAAGACGGGCAAGAAGCTTGAACAGTACTGGGAGGAAGGATCTGGCCTGCCCAGGGATCTCTCTCGCCTTCTCGTTGTAAAGGCAGGAGAGACCGTGTTAGCCGAGGAAGAGGAAGACGGCGTTGGCCGTGTCATCCTCAAGAACTACCTTTCAGGTGAGGGCCTTCTTGACAAAATAGCGGCCAGAATCTCGAAAATCCTGCAGGTCACGAACGTTGAGGATTGCTTGATAGTCGGCCCCCAGAAGGGA
>JBEQLC010000217.1:0-3480 GCA_040326175.1 Desulfobacteria bacterium
ATAATTGACTTTGATGGCCTCATGATGGGTTCCAGAGAGGAGCGTTTTACAGGTTCAGTCTTTCAGTATTATTGACCAAGAAAATCTGAATTTCGATTTTTCGTAGTATCATCAACTTTAGGCACTTTAGTTCACTTTAGGCACCTAGCCTGTACACACGCTCTCCCGTTTCATATTAGGAAGCCGCAAAGGGATGACATGGTAACAACACGAAAAGTTAGAATACTTGTAGCAAAGCCAGGCCTTGACGGCCATGATCGCGGGGCGCGCATCATTGCAAGGACCTTTCGCGACGCGGGGTTTGAAGTCGTTTATACGGGCCTTCACCAAACGCCCGAGCAGATTGTGAGCGCAGCCATCCAGGAAGATGTGGACTTGATCGGCCTAAGCAGCCTGGCCGGCGCGCATCTGTATTTGTTTCAGAAGGTCATAGACCTGCTAAAGGCCGAAGGCGCAGATGATATCATGGTGTTCGGCGGCGGGATTGTCCCTGAAAAAGATATAGGCAAGTTAAAAGCTATCGGTGTTCGAGAGATTTTCCTCCCTGGGACCTCCCTGGAAACTATGGTGGACTGGGTGCATAAGAACGTCAAGCCTCGCTAGGCGTACCCCGAACGTCCGCTGGCGGCCACTTTCACTTCCTTCTCAATCTTCGGAATTTTTCTCTTCTTCCACCCGAACTCAATAGCACTGACAGGACAGATTTCAGGACAGGCCGCGCAGTTCGTGCAGTTTGCCTCTTCGGGACGGGTCTCAATCTCACAAATATTTCGGCATTCGTTGCAGTCGGTGCAGGCCTCGGTTTTGAAGTATCTCAAAAGAGAAAAGCGCTTCAGGATGTCCAAAATCCCTCCCGTGGGGCACAGATACCTGCACCAGAAGTGGGGTATCATTATACCCAGGGCTAATGCGCCAAGAACAAACCACGTTCTAACAAGCCAGAAGCTGTTTGCATGTTCAAAAGTAAGTGTGGTGGAGTGGAAGAACTCGCCCGTGCGGATGGGGATGGCCCACCTGGGGTTGTGCATGGGAAATAGAACATAAAGAACAGCCAGGGCTGCCACGTATTTGCCAATACCCAGCAATCTATCGGCAAGTCCCTTCATTCTTCCTCTCACAAGGGCTGCTTTTCCCAGGACCTGTGAGATCATTCCACCGGGACAGGCATAGCCGCAAAAAGCGCGACCAAAAAAGATAGCGGAACACAGCAGAATTAGCCAGAAGCTCAGCCATAGCTTCCGCCCCGGGCACTGAACCACTGGGCAGTTGGCACAGCTTACATAAGGAACCGCAAAGGGACACCGGAACATCCCGTAGTAGGAGAACTCCCCCAGAAACCAAAGAAAGATCAGTTGCGTGCCCCTTCTCTTCCACTGGATTGCCGAAATGCTAGGCATCCTTCACTCCATATTTCTTTGTCAAACGCTCACCCTCCTCAGAGAGGGCCGGAATGAAACCTGCTCTCTCGAAAAAGGATTGGCCCTTTTCCGAGGTGATGAACTTAACGAAATCCTCTGCCAACTCCATATTCTTTGCCCATTTCATAATGCCGATGGTGAAGGGGATTGGCGGAGGAGGAAAAAACCTTTCCGGGATGTCGATAACGTCAAACTTCCCTCTGAATTGAGGAAGCTTGGCAATCCTGTATTCCACCACCGACACATCGGCCTTCCCGCTGGCAACGATCGCCACCTCTCGCTGGACGCAATCTCCCAGCCGGATAGCATTCTTTTGCGCCCCCTCCAGAACACCTGCCTTTTTGAGAACGACCATGGTTGCCTTTCCCCCGGGCGGAGAGGAATCGGGAGAGAGCAGAACCCGAACGCCTGGCCTGGCTAAATCTTCCACGCCTTCTATCCCGGCCGGATTTCCTTTAGGTGTGATGAGGACGTACCTGGTAAAACAAAGAGGCCGAAAGTTCAGCATCTTGCCCTGAGCCTTAAGCTTCTTGGCAAGATCCAGCACCCTTGGGCCGAAGACCTCTGTCGTGGCGTTTGCAAGTAGGGATTTGCCCAGCGCAGCTGCAAATGCACCTGTATAGGCGAGGTTGCAGCCCGTCATTTCCTCGTAGTACTTATTGGCCGGCACAAAGGCCTCAGCCAGCCCGCCGCAAGACCATACCTGGAGATTCTCTCTTTCAAATGGCCGACCAAAGGCTCGTGAAGGGACCAGGGCCGAAGTACAGGCGAGCGCGGTTGCCGTAATGAATTTCCTTCTGCTTAAGCCGTTACAACCATCTTGCATGAACGTAATTCCTTTCCTGGAATGCCGGCAGCATCGGCCCTGCACTGCTTACATTTGCTGAACACCGGGAGGATGGAGCCGCATCTTTTCCTCAGTTCCTTCATAAAGGCATGAGACGGCCTTGTCATATGTTTGAAGGAAACCCTCGGTATCAATGGCATGGGATTGTAGACGCACGCCCCCAGATCAGCGACAGTGCGGGCAATTGTTTCCACGTGCTGCCCGTTGATTTCAGGCACCACAACCGTATTCACCTTGACAAACATCCCCAGCGCTGCCGCCCTTTCCAGCCCTTCTAGTTGATTGCCCATGAGCATTTGGGCGCCATCCTTGCCACCCAGGCAGCGCCGGCCTTTTCGCACTCGCGGCTGTATACGCGCCACGATCTCAGGCTTCACGCCATTGATTGTCACGGTCAGGTGCTGGACGTTCAGCTGCCTCAGTGTGCTAAGGGAATCCGGCAGATTTAAACCGTTAGTGCACAGACAAAGCCTGACTGTTGGATAACGATTCCGAATCAGTCTGAGGGTTTCAAAGGTTTCCTGGTTGGCCAGAGGATCCCCCGGTCCGGCAATACCCACAATAGACTCAGCCCCCCATTCTTCAAGGAATGCCCCGGTTTTCCTCAGTGCCTCTCGTGGGGAAATAATACGGGCAGCGGTACCCGGACCAGGCGTGAGAGTCTTTGGACTGGAGTATTTTCTCTCGCAATACAGGCAATGAATATTGCACTTGGGGGCCACAGGGAGATGAATTCTGGCGATTTTATCATGAACTCTATCGTCCATGCACGGGTGCGACGGCAACGAAGCGTTGAAACCGTCATGTTGCATGGCATGGCTCTGGCAGTCTCCAACCGTTCCTTGATAATGAAGATTGTTGGGTGACAAAGAATATTGGGGCATCTGTTTCATGCGCGTAAGGCCAGGTTGAGATTATCCCTCAACCCATCCCCCTTTCTGGACTGCTCCCAATTCTATCCAAAACGAGGACTTCAAGTCCAATACATAATATAGATAATATGGCATCTGTGATATAGAAAAACTCGATAGGCTTGCCTGTCCGGCAACGCTGGGTGGGACAACATAGGGAGGATTCTTATTGGAGAGAGTAAGGGGCCAGATCTTCTATTCGCACCCCCTTTTTCCTCATACTAGTATCGTGTCTCAGAAGTTATTTACAAAAATCAAAGCAAACATGACATCCGCGTTGAGTCGTTAAAATGTAAAACTCGAA
>JBEQLC010000218.1:0-3477 GCA_040326175.1 Desulfobacteria bacterium
CTAACTCTCTACTTGTTATTCTGAAATCCGTATTTATGCGGTCTCTATATTGTTAAACAGTCAAAGGTCAAAAAACCTGCGGTTTTTTTCCGGGAGATAAGTTTTCCGTGAAGATTTCTTTTTGCCCTGACCATTAAGGAATCCACGGCAGAGACAGAACATCCCATGATCCTGGCAATCTCTTTGTAAGATAGACCCTCATATTTCTTCAAGACAAGCGCTATTCTCTGGTTGGCAGGAAGGCGCCGGAGGGCACTCAAGATTTGTCGTTTCCTTTCTGCCTCCAAAAGGAGATCTTCAGGCGATGGGCCCTTCCTGGTATGGTCGGCAGAGAATTTATTCCCCAAATCCTCTTCTTCTTTACGCGAAGGGGGAACCATGAACAATCTCCTGATGCGATCGGACTTCTGCTTATTGATACAAAGGTTAGTGGTGATGCGATATATCCAGGTGGTGAATTTGGCGGTGGGTTTATAGGCAGCAGCCGATTGCCAGGCCCTCAAGAATACCTCTTGAGCCAGATCTTCGGCCTCGATCCGGTTTCCTATAAAACGATAGATAAAATTTAGAACTGAACGCTGATGACGTCGCACCAGGATTTCAAAGGCATGCCTGTCCCCCCTGGCGGACCTGGCCATAAGATTTTCACTTGATGCTGTTTCATCCAAAAGGTCATTCATCCAGACCGGACTATCCCGCTGCCAACTCAACTGTTCGGGTAAGGGCCTCAGTCTCCATATTGACACCCACTCTCAGCGCTTTGAGCCCTCTCACTCCCGGCAGGTCATCCAGATCAAGAAACTCCAGGTCATTCAATAGGTTTCCCCGGGCCCTCAGGAAGTCGATATGGCGCTGGATTTCGCGACTCTCATCGGTGTGGGAGTACACTATGGCCACTCGGCCGGGCTGTGTTAACCTCTCCCCTGTCCCTTTGACAACGGCTTTGTCAATCCGGGATTTGATAATCTCGTGGCGGACATCGTAGGCCCCGTCAACGTCGAAGCGTTTTTCATCGTAGCGGAAACGTATGGAGAGAGGCGTATGGTTCACCAGTATCAGGTGACAGGTCTCCAGAGGGACCTTTAGCTCCGGCTTGATTTGTTCGGTGTGCCGTGCCATACCGCAGGCCACGATGAGCTGCCACAGGCCCAGGTTCTTGACATGAAAATCGCTTAGTGTGCCATTCTCCATCATCGATGCCCCAACATACATCATGTAGTCTATGCCGTCGGTCTGGCGCTTTTCAAAGTAGTGTGGAAAGACCGACTGGGCCTCTGCCTCCTCCCTGTCTAAGTAGGCAGACAGTGCCTCGTTTAGTATGGAGACACTCTCCTCGAATTCCCTCCGTTTGCGGTAGACAACTCCTACGATGGGGTCGATGGCCTTTCGGTAGTTCTCAACAGCCCGGACGACTCGGGGCCCAAGGCCCAACAGATCCTCAAAGGCAGGCTCCACTTCGCGGCTGAGGAAATAGGAGATCAAGGCCTCCTCATCTGAGGCCAATCCCGCGTGCACGCCTTTAATCCGTTTCTCAATCCTATACTTGAATTCACTTATGAGAGGCCATGATTTTGCCTTCTCTGCCCATTTCATGATATCCAAAGCCAGATTTAACTGTTCGGTCAAGTCTGCCTGGATACCCATGTTCCGGCCTTCGGATGAGCCTCTTATGTCAGACTGGGCATAGAATGGAATGACATCCTTGAAGATGATCGGCTCCATCTCCGATGGCTGGCCCACGCGGACACGGTCCATATGGCTGAAGGCCGCTTTCTGAAACCGCCACTCCACCGAAGGGTGAACAGCGGTGCACTTCTCTTTGATAATGGACTGGATAGTATTGTTCATCTCATCCAGGCCCCTTTTCAAGGCCACCGAGAAGATCGGCGTGATCTGTTTGACCAGCATTGCATCGATGGCGCCCAGGTCCCGGGGGTGGGGGCTCAGGATTTCAAGGGTACCAATTGCTTCACCCTGGTAAAAGAGAGGCGAAATCAACATTGATCTGGCCCCCATGTCCAGGACGAGCTGCTCGGTGGGGGTCAGGTCTGGTTCTGCTTTGAGGTCGGATATCCGTAGAATGGACCCCTGTTCCACGGCCCGGAGCCACACAGAACCCTCGATTTCGGACATGGGAATGTGATTGGAGTTGGTGAAAATGCAGTTGGCCTTCATCTGACAGCCGTCATTCAGGACAAGAACCTGGTCGCCCTGGACTGCGCCAATCCCGGCCATCAGGTCAGGACGTCTGAAAAGGATCCGAAGCCGTTCCTGAAGACGCTTGAAACCATCAGCAGAAAAGATCGATTGCTGGTCGATCAGATCCTTCTCTAAGGCCGAAACAACCTCCGACTCGGTTACGTCCACGGCCCGGATAACGCTGAAACCGTAAAATTCGAATTTGTCGGGGCTGATGAACTTAGACAGGACCTCGATGTCTGTGATGTTTTCGGCAATAGTGGCCCTCTCTTTCTCGCTCAGCTTTCTGGGCTCACCCACGGTCCGAACTTCCACAAACTGCAGGTCAAGCATTATCCTGAAATAGCGGTCCAGGCCGGTCACCTGATCCTGCACAATACGAATGATAGGCGTATCCAGTCCCTGTTGAAAACCGTAGATTTTGTCCAGAACCAGAAAGTAGGCCCTGAGCAACCCGCCTTCTTCTGAAACCCCCTGGTCGGCCTTGACTTTTCCCTTCAGGAACCCGTCTTCAGCAACCATGAGTTGTTTGAATCTGGGAGAGACGTAAAAAGGCTGAGATGTGCAAGGGGTCAAGGCCCCAGACACTTCAGTATTCCAGGAGGCGGCCGGAAATACAACGCTCATGAGCGGGATCAAGAGATCCTGATAATTCTCCAGGATGGATACGTCTTCTATCGCTCCCTTGAGCGCGGGCGTCTCATTGATCCGGCCCTCAAACACCTCAAACATAGACCCCATATGGGGACAGACCGGAACCACGTTCTTTCTCCAGAAATCCAAAAGAGGCTCAAGATTGAGGACAGACCTGAATGGATGATCATTTTTATTTTCCGTCATGACTTATCTCCTTTGTCCATCTTACCATTTTAACCATGTAATTGGTAATTGCAAGATCCGGCCCAAGTTGGCGAATTTCTACTGTCTCTTTCAGTCACTGCCGGATTCATCATCTTCAAACTCGTGTGCAAACCTTTACTCTAATCTTTACCTTCCGGTTGAGGTCCATATTCGGATTTGGGACTAATTTCTATACTCCAGATACTCAAGCTTTTTCGATTTGTATGTATCGCTAAATAATTTGATCGCATTGACTTGGTTTTTGGATAATTTGACTTCTCTCCCGAGTTTTCTTTTTCTCGATTCAATCAGCAATGCCTCCAAGTCATGACCGTATTTCTTAGACCTGAGTTCGCCGGTTGTATATCCTTTCGCTGCCAAGTACGATTTCAAAGATAACTCTATGGAATGACCAACGAGATAATAGGCTGGCAAGAT
>JBEQLC010000219.1:0-3473 GCA_040326175.1 Desulfobacteria bacterium
CTTTGGCTTTCAACGGCATTTTTTCTTCCATGCTGCAGGACCAGAATATTCCGCTGCCAGCGACCAGCAGACACATTGCAATCAGTTGTTTCCAAATACTGTTCCTCATTGTTAATATCCTCACTGCGAACAAAGGAGTTGCATGTCTCACAATGAAAAAGCCTTGTTCTTATCTTGTTCGGTTTTCCTTCAGGTCTTGTGGTCACTCTTGAAGAGGTAGTCATCACCATGCTCTTGACGGCATGACATCTGGGACATAATTCACTGGACACGTTTTGTCTCCTTAAGACCGATCAGAGCCTTATGTGAAGTATTAAGTTCGCCAGGTGGATCACCCTATGACTCAACGCACTTATTAGCGAGATAGAAGATCATACAGTTGTATATTGAGGAACAAGTTTTCCTTTCCCACCTTTTTCATTCTTAATATTCCGATCTCCTCCAGCGTCTTCAAATAGACTGAAGCTCTCTGACGCTTTGCAATGCCTCTATCAACAAGAAATTTCACTTTGCAGTAAGGCTGTTCGAAGAGCAGTTCGACAAGTTCTTTGGAGTACATGTAAGACGGGAGCTTGTTCCTGCAATCTTCAATAGTATTCGTCAAAAGGCCGTTAATCTGAGAAATCTTTTCAATGGTTGACTGGGAAGTTTTCTCTATGGCCATGAGCATGAACAGGATCCAGGTTTCCCAGTTGTTTTCTTTTGTCACGTTGCGCAACAATTTGTAGTAATCCGCTTTTCGTTTGATGATGTAGTGGCTCAAGTAGAGGATGGGCAAGTCTAATAAATCTTGGTACACCAAGAACAGCACATTAAGAATCCGACCTGTCCGCCCATTGCCATCCGTAAAGGGATGGATTGCCTCGAATTGATAGTGCATGATAGCGAGCTTGATTAACGGATCAAGCGAATCATCTTCGTTATGGATAAAATCCTCCAGGTTCTTCAGTTTGTCCCGAATGACCCTTTCTCCCTCCGGCGGGGTATACAGGGTGCGGCCCCTTCCGTCTGAGATCCTTGTCCCTGGCGTATTGCGTATTCCAGCGTTGGTCTGTTTTATGGTTTGATAGATCTGGACAAAGAAATTGGTTGAGAATACGGGTCGTTTCCCGAGGGTGTGAAAGCCTTCCCACAACGCTTCTCGGTAACGAAGCACCTCCTTGGTCTGTGGGTCAACAGCACCTTTTTCTGAAGAAACGGCCTCAAAGAGCCTGTCATTCGTGGTCAGGACGTTTTCAATCTCCGAACTGCTTCTGGCCTCCTGCAAGATGATCGCATTTATCAAGATCGCAGAGTTTGGCATGACGTTGGCAATACCCTTCAACTCAGCAAGACGCCGATTCGCGGCGACAGCCTGTCTCATCACTTGCCGGGTTTCGAGTTTGGTATCGGGCGGCAGGAGCGGCAGTGCATTGAAAGGTTTGCCTGTTTCAAGATTCATAGTTCAATGCCTTGAGAAATCTGGGGATTGCCCACTTGTTCGACACTTGCCTGTTACGTGTCGAATATCAATAACACATTCGACACGTTTTTGCAACATGTCGAATGACTCGACATAAAGATTCTAGGGCGAAAAACCGCTTAAATAGGGTAATGTCAAGCCAATGTTACCCTGTTTGGGCGGCTTTTGCCCTATTTCTCCTACGAAGCCCACAAAAAGGGGGCAGGTCTGCTCTTGACTCATTCGACACAAAGATTATAGGGGAAATGGGCACGTCCATGAAATATTAACTTCATAGCCGAAGATGCAAGTCATCCCCACGTTTTTGGTCCTGTCTCTTCCTCCATCACAGCCGCATGTTCTGCAACATACTTCTCCACCGTGGAAGAAAGTTCCGCTGCCACAGCCTGTCGGAGATGCGCAGGCTCCAGCACTTCGGCCTCCCTTCCAAACCCCATTACCCAGCTCATGACCTCACGAAGACCCCCCACTTCCATGGTCATGAGCAGACTGCCATCTTTGTGTTTCTTGAACACCTGTGACGGATGCCAGATGTTTTCCTTGAGATATCTTTCAAGAGACGGATCGAACCTGATGACTACCTGTTCCACATCGCTACGAATAACCCCAAATGCGTCCCTCATGTATTCGTCCAGATCAAAATCGTCCGGCGGGATGAAGCGGTCATTTGTTACGTGCAGGAGTTTGACGCGGTCCAGGACGAACATACGGATCTCGTCGTGCACATGGCACCAGCCGATCAAGTACAGGGTGCCGTTGAAAAACCAGACTTTGAAAGGATCTACCTTGCGGGTGGTCTCGCGCTTGGAGGACAACGAGTAATAGCGCATCTCAACCACGCGGCCATTCAAGACTGCTTCGTTGATCTGCTGGATGACCTCTCTAAAACTGGAATAGTCCTTGAAAGGTTTAAACCCGATGTGAAACGTCTGCTCAATCCGCCTGAGATAAGAGAGACTCTCAGGGGGCAGGGTTGCCTTGACCTTGCGGAAAAGCTCATCCAACGATTCATAAAAGACGGTATCTTTGAAGATGCTTAGGATGTCCCGGTAGAAGTAGAGACTCATCAACTCCGTGACGGTGAAGGGAACCGGCAGGTGAAACTTGTAGCCCTCGACAAAGCAGTAGCGGCTTTTGGAGCCGTCCTTTTCAGAGTAAAGAGGGAAACCGGCAGACTGGATGGCGGCCAGATCGCGCCAGATGGTCCTGGTGTGGCAGTCTTCTTCTGCGGCAAGTTGAGCCACGGTGGCGCCCTGTTTCCGAGACTCTATGGTCCGCAATATGCGCCACTGCCTGGCTAACTGATCACCCCGCAAGCTGCCCTCCTCAGACGAATAAAGTCCAAAAAACGGTTAACCGCAGACCCGCAGACAAACACAGACAGTGTCTCACCGCAGAGACGCGGAGAACGCAGAGAGTATGTGTTAGCCGCAGGCACACCATTCGACAAGCTCACGGCAGGCCGATGCAAAAACCCTGTTCTCTTTCCGAGAAACAGGGTCTGACAAATCAGTGCACGGCACCCCCTCTTTTGTTGTTATCACTGGATGGTAACCTATCCAGCCTCGCTATCACGAACATCCTGTTTTGTCAAGGATTACAATAAATAAGGGCATCAAAGATTGTGTTTCTGCCACAGACTCACCCCGGTGAAATGGTCTCCGTCCCGGTGAAATGGTCTCCGAATTTCACTGGATAAAAATTTCACTGGATAAAAATTTCACGGGGCAGGTGCAGACGGAAACAGACCGTTCGACACGCTCACGGCGGGCGGCAGCCGCCCGAGGCAAGAGGCAAGGGGCAAACGGCGAAAAGATTAAGCAGCTCAAAGCGAATTAGCCGCAGACTGACGCAGACTTGTGGCTACGACGTGTCGCCAAAATGGTTGTCATGCCCTTCGGGCACATCAAAATTCGTTTTTACCCATTTCAGTTCAAAGTCGTAGATCCGCCGTCCTTTCGGAGGGTTCATCCGCCGTCTTTTTGGCGGAGTGTTTTGGGTAAATTTCTCC
>JBEQLC010000021.1:0-12275 GCA_040326175.1 Desulfobacteria bacterium
GTCCTTTAGAGACCACGGCAGCGGCTGTCTCATCGCAAGAGGTTTCGATTCCCAGAACTAAGTTGTACTGTTTTAAATTTGTCACGTTGGTCATTTACGACTGTCTAAAACTGCAGGTACCCAGAGTGAACTGAAGTGCCCAAAGTTATACGAACAAGATCTATAATATAAAGGGTCTTTCAGTCCTTAACTTTAGCTCATTTTAGGCACTTTAGGCATTTTAGCTCACTCTCCTTAGATTTCCAATTTTCATGACGGACCCTGTTCTATATTAACATCTTGGAGATTGATAACAAAGCGCTTCAAGTAAATGCCTTTGGAACGGCAAAGGTCTGTGAGCCTTTCTTGACTTTGCTCTGACATGTCACGACAAGAGATGATCATCCCGGTAACGGATACCTTTTCCAAGATCTCTTCAAGATTGGCGCCCGTTCCCATCACCGGATAGCCATCAAGCCGTTTTCCCACCTTGGTGACGTCGTCATCAATGAATCCTACAGGCTTGACAGCAAAACGCTTGTTTTCCAGGATCTCTTTTAGCAGTACATGCCCTCCGTGCCCTGCGCCATAGATGAGGACATTTTCCCCCTTTAAAGTTCTATGCTTCATGAACTCCCGGAAAGAGCGAAATGAGGCCCGGGATCCAACCAGGAATGCAGTGGCCAAGAACCAGTCGATTAGAAAAACCCCTTTGGAAAAGGAGGCAAATCTATAAGAATAGGTCACGAATGCAAGGGCAAGGAGGGTTCCCAGGAGGCTGGCCTTGAGATAGACGAATACATCGCTCAATCCCATGTAGCGCCACATCCCCCGATAGACGCCTAGTGAAAAGAAAGCCACAAACTTGCAAATGATGATGGCAGGGAGCGATTCTAAGAAGACCTGAAAGAAAATGTTGAATTCATGGCCAAAGCCAAAACGAACACGATAGGACAGATAATAGGCAAACGCCACAAGGACGAGATCGAGGCCCACATGAAATATCTGTCGCTTAAAGGTTATCTCAAGGATGATCGGCGTGTAGCGGCCTTCCCGCAGGACAGAGAACTCCTTTTCAGGATAGACCCTGATCTGGGCCAGGTAAATTCCCATCAGGATAACAGACAAGGCAAGGGGTATAATGACTGTGGGTGCTGCCAGAGAATCGTGTTGTTGAACAAAGACCGCTGCCAGTCCGGACAATATGGCTGTTCCATACAAGAAGAGGACCGCACCTGTTTCGCTGAAGCCCATGAGCACCAGGCGGTGTGAGGTATGGTCTCGTCCCCCTGTGGAAGGCTTTCGGCCGCTTAAGAGACGAATGAAGGTCACCATGGTTGTGTCGAAGATTGGAACCATGAGTACAAGCACGGGAAAAGCATAAAGGGATGCAGTGAAATGCAAGGGTCTTGTGACCGGGTGCAGGCAAAGCATGGAAAGGGCGAAGCCTATGAGAAGGCTTCCGCAATCTCCCATGAAAATGGAGGCCGGGCGGAAGTTGTATATCAAGAATGCGGCCGATGCGCCTATCAGGAGTAGGGAGACAATTACGACCTGGGAAGAACCATCACCGAAGTGCAATAAAGAGAAAAAAACAGCAGCTATCAGGCAGATCCCGGCGCATAGGCCGTCCATATTGTCCAAAAGGTTTACAGCGTTGGTAATTCCGACAATCCAAATGATGGTAATAATCGTGTCCCCGGTCAGGGATACAACCCATTGAAGCCGATAGCCCAGGAATGCAACCATTGAAGCTACCATGATCTGGACTATCAATTTGTTTTGCGGTCGGAGAGCAAAAAGATCATCAAGAAGACCGAGGGTGAATAGGACGGTCATTCCAAGCCATACCACAGCGATATAGGAGGGAGGAACAGCCCCGGGAGCATGCACCTGAACGTATTCGACTATAGAGCCGAAATCGGCTGTCCATAAAAGGGGTATGCCTGCAGCGCAATAGATCGCAATACCCCCCAGCAAGGCAGTAGGCTTTTTGTGCCACCGATCTTTTCTAGGTACGGCCACCCAACCGGATCGGACAGCTCCCTGTCTGACGATAGGGGTTAAGACGGCACACACCAGGAAAGATAGGCCGGGCAGTGTGATATAAGGAGATAATTGTAGCATGTGGCCTCGTTTATTGAGAGCCCTTCTGGATGGTCCATGGTCAAATTATTTGGAATAGTTTGAAAAATCAAGGTGTAAAGGGGCATATCTGTTTTTTGCTTGACAAAAACCCAAAAAGCCCCCATATGTCAATATTCGAATACTGCCTTTAACGCATTGGAATTTCAAAGTATTATTTCAGCGATAGGTGTGTAGGCCCGCGAAGCGAACCTGCGGCATTGAGAGCGGGAGAGGACTGAGCGGCATGCTCCCCTCGACCCTGCCCTTCAGGGCGAGAAGGCATCACAACTTTAAGCAGGGAGGAGGCATCATGAAAAGTGGAAGGCTTGGGATCAACGGCCTAGGGCGTATTGGAAAACTGTCTATCTGGCAGCATGTGGGGCGCAAGGAGTTCCCGGAGATCGTGGTGAATATGGGACGTCCAATAGGCACAAGTCTTGACGATGTGGCCCGTTTCATTGAAAAGGATACCACGTACGGTACAATACAAAACTACCTCTACGGATACAAAGCGGGGCGCTTGATTGAAAATCTGGACGAAAAGAGCGGCTCCATGGTGATCCATGGAGTCAGGGTGACGATCTTGCGGGACGTACGTGACCCGAAGGAAATTCCATGGAAGAAATACGGGGTAGATGTCGTAGTGGAATCGACGGGTAAGTTTCTCGATCCTACACAACCTCCGGATGCGCCGGGCGGGTCCATCCGGGGCCATTTGGCTGCTGGGGCACAAAAGGTAATCGCGTCAGCACCGTTCAAGTTAAAGGACGCCCCATGGCCCGAGGACGCAATTACGACTGTTATGGGTATTAACGACAGTGAGTATGACCCAGAGACTCACAACATCTTATCAAACGCCTCTTGTACCACCAACTGTTTGGCCTATATGATCAAACCCCTTTTGGATCATTTCGGCCTTGAGAGGATTCTGACGGCTTCTATGGCCACGATTCATGCAATCACTGGTTCCCAGCTTGTGCTGGATCGGGCTCCCAAGGCCGGAGCCACTGATTTGCGTCGGAACCGGAGCGTCCTGAACAATATCATACTAACCACGACCGGGGCGGCCAAGGCGTTGGCGCTGGTCATTCCTGAGATGAAGGAAATAGGCTTTGTGGCGGAATCGGTCAGGATTCCTACGTCTACGGGGTCACTGATCATCCTGGCCATCGATATTCAGGATGATGCGGAGCAGGCCCCGACTGATCGCGACCTGATCAATCAGATATATAGTGATGCTGCAGAAAAAGAGAAGAAGGGATATCTCCAGTATTCAGACGAACAGAATGTGTCCGCAGACATCATCGGTCATCCGTTGGCCGCGGCTGTTATCGAGGGGACTGAGACCCAGACCAGAACAGCGAACATATCGATCGATCTGAAACGCCTTCCGGGTTACACGGATGAGGTGGGGGCCTGCCTTGCCAGAACCGTTATCGATGTTCCTGTGACAAAGGTCGTGGTATACGCGTGGTACGATAATGAGATGGGTGGGTATGTTCATACGCTTACAGACCGGACCGTGAGCGTAGCCGCTATGTTGGACTAGTAGCAATTGACGGGGCGACCATTGTTGCTATATACGAGCGTATTGTTCAAGAGGGTTTTTTAGCCCCAATTTTATGGATCTAAGGGGATGATGGCTGCGGATGCATCATCCCGTTTTTTTTAGTCTTCACTGATCATTGCCACCTGAGAATCCATGGAAACCTATAACCACCTCAAGAATAGAATACTCGATATCAATGAGGACCTTCGTCTAATTATTCGGAAGGCAGGCTCCATTGATGGCCTGTCTAATCATCCCCTTGAGGCTTGGAAGGCGACCACTGACAGCATTCACCGACAGCTGGCTGAGGAGATGATCCGTGTGGCAGTGGTGGGCTCCATCAAGTCAGGAAAGAGCACCTTGGTCAATGCCCTCTTTGGGGGTGATTATGTCAAAAGGGGCGCAGGGGTTGTGACCTCCATTGTCACCAAGGTGCGACCCGGGAAGTCTCTGAGGGCCGAGCTGGAGTTCAAGACCTGGGATGAGATAAATGCAGAGATGAGCCAGGCGCTGATCCTGTTTTCTGCCACAAACGGGTATGCTGATGGGAGCAGTTTCGACATAAACCGCGAGAAAGATCGTAATCAGCTACAAGAGAGTCTTTCTGGCCTGAACACTGAACAACTCATTTCCAATGATACCCGCGATCCCAATAGCCTGCTCCTCACTGAATACCTTAGAGGATATGATCGGGTTGAGCAACTTGTCTCTTTTGAACCGAATACTCAGGTTTTGAAGGAGGGAGAGTTCAATCGGCAAAAGGATTTTGTGGGGGATGAATCCTTGGCCGTCTATTTGAAGGATGTGCGCCTGAGTCTTATCGCCCCTGAGGAGTTTGGAGAAAACGTTGAAATCGCGGATTGTCAGGGAAGCGATTCTCCCAACCCCCTGCATCTCGTTATGATACAGGACTATCTCGTCCAAGCCCACTTCATCATCTACGTGTTGAGCAGCCGCACAGGGTTACGTCAGGCAGACATCAAGTTCCTCAACATCATCAAGAAGATGGGGCTTTTGAAGAACATATTCTTTGTTCTCAACTGCGATTTTAGTGAGCACGAGGATCTGGAAGGCTTGATGGGGCTTGTAAAGAGGGGGCGGGATGAGCTTGGCATGATGTTACCAGACCCGGAGGTGTTTACCTTTTCCGGGCTTTACAATCTCTTCAGGTATCTCGAGAAAGATGGGGCGCTGGCCCGAAAAGACCTCCTTCGACTCGAACAGTGGCGGGAAGAGGCGGACATGGCAGCCTCCTCGGATCAGGAAACAGACCGATTCGTGAAGTCTGTCGTGGGCAAGATATCAGCTGACCGCCTTCATCTGCTTCTGGAAACCAACCTGGAACGTATCTCTACGATGGCTTCCGGTATGGGAGACTGGATCCAAATTAATCACGACCTGCTGAGTAAGGATGCTGATGAGGTTCAGGCGGCCTTTGGGGAGATGGACAAGAGGCGGGAGGCGTCTGATCAGGTGACCGGGGTGATTAAGGACACCCTTGATGGGTCAACCCGTAAGTTGAAACGGGAGCTTGGAGACGATGTAGAACGTTTTTTTGATCTTAAGTACAGTGAAACGGTTCAGGGGATAATTCAGTTTGTTGACTCCTATAGCGTATCGGCCAGAGATTATGAGAAGGACCTTGAGACTTCCGGCTTTATGTCCACGCTCTATCGCATCTTTCAGACCTTGCGTGAGGCCACCAATCGGTATATTGCAGAGTCGATCAACCCAAAGCTGGTCGATTTTGTTCATCTCGAAGAGGAGAAGATCAAAGGCGTTTCTGATCAGGTGTCCGGCCCTTACGGTTTGATGATTCAGGATGCGCTTGATCAATATCAGCGGACCGCAGAGAAACTCGGGATCAAGATTGAACAACGTCCATTCAGGCCCGTAAAGAGCCCGGACATGGGGATGGTTAAAGGCGATGCGAGCCTGAGCATTCCTCCGCTTGTTACGACCTTGCGGTACTCGGGTCGCATCAAAACCGAGGCCATCCTGCGGCTGGGCATTTATAATACCTTGAGGGCCATGAGAAAGCTGCTGAGAAAGAGAACCGGAGGAGAGTTAGAGAGTGCAATGCGCTCTCTGGATGATAGCGTTCGGCGAATCAAGGAGCAACTTCGAGAATCTATAGCAGCCCATCTTCTAGACTACAAAGAAAACCTGAAGTACCAGTATTTCTTTAAACTGGTCGATGCGGTATCGGATAGCCTATATGAAGCCCTTGTTGATCGGATGCGGGCCTTTACCGGGAGCTTGTCTGACATGAGCGGCTTGATGGAGAATCAACACACTGCTGGAGACCAGATGATCACGGAATTTGTCTCCCTCAAAAAGTCGGTGGGGGCTGTACTTGATAAGGTCAAGGAAGCGGAAAGGCTTCTGGAGGGGGAGAGTGTGTCGCGGTACGGTAAATCGTGAATCGGACGGCGGATAGCAATTAAGACAGCTACGCAAGAACACAGTTTTATAAAACAACGAATTTAGAATAGAGAGAGCGGGGGGTTGTTATGGCCGGAAAGAAGGCAAGGATAATTGCGGTGGTCAACGAAAAAGGCGGTGTGGGCAAAACCGTAACCGTAATCAATCTGGGAGCAGGCCTTTCGACAAAAGGGAAAGATGTCCTGATCGTTGACATGGACCCCCAGTTGAATGCGACCAAGGGGCTTGGCGTGAGCCTGGACCAGGACAGCCCTTCAGTCTATGACGTTATCAAGGTGCCTGAGCCTGTGCCTGCTCAGGCTGCTATTGTTAAAACGGCCTGGGAGCACCTTGATCTTCTTCCATCCCATGCGGATCTTTCTGGAGTTGAAGTAGAACTGGTGGACGAGCCGGGTCGTGAAAATCGACTCAAAGAGGCCCTGGCGCCGGTGTTGGATCTATATGATTTTATTCTGGTCGACACGCCGCCAAGCCTTTCTGTTCTGACTGTCAATGTGTTTGCCTTTGCCCAGGAGATTCTTGTTCCGTGTCAAACCCACCCGTATTCTTATGGTGCGTTGGATGAACTCCTTGAGACTGTTTCGGTGATAAGGGAAGAGATCAATCCCGACATAAAGATCACGGGTGTGCTCCCTACATTTTTTGACCGGCGTACAAGGGTTTCAAACATAGTACTGGATAGCCTCAGGGCGGACGAACGGTTCCAGGGTGGGCTGTTCGATACGGTTATTCGCGTGAATACCACCATTGCCGAAAGCGCCCATTATGGTAAACCAGTCGTCTTCTTCAGACGGTCCAGCACAGGAGCTGGCGATTACATGGCCTTGACAGATGAAATCTTGGCTTAGGCAGGAGAAATCGCTTTACAAAAAGAGCAAAGTTTTGTATAAGGCGGTTTTCCAATAGACAGCTTGATGACGCGAGGCTAAGCCTATGGCAGGCCGAAAAAGTTTGCTCAGATCAACTAACAAAAACCCGGAAAGGACCAAGGCCGTTGGTGGAGGAGAGGAATCCAAAAGGAAAAATGCGGTCCTGGATGCGGTAAAACGATCTTCGGCTCCGGTAAAGGCCACACTTGAAGAGCTTGGACTTTCCCAGTCAACCTATTACACATGGTTGAAACGTTATAAGGCAAATGGCCTTGATGGGCTTGAGATTGGAAATCCGGTTTCTGATGAAGTGTGGCAACGATTTGTCGATCTTGAAAAGAGTGATGGAAAAGTATTGGCTGAAAGCAAATTGGCCATTGAGGAGACTCAGACAATGACAAGCAAACAGGACAACGAAAAGACCAGAAAACTGCTGTTTAAGCGCTTTGATGGGGAAGCATCGAAAGAACCCAAAAAAGCGGCTGCACCTGCAACCGAGTCACCGCCCGGGGCAGCTGAGCCAAAGGCGGTGAAGGAGCCACCTTTGCCTCCGTCCTCTGCACCCCCTCCACAAGAGCCTATGGACAAGACCTTCAAATATGCAATCGGTGCTTTTGCATGCGTTATCGCCATTCTCCTGCTGGTGAGTTTGTCCAATTCGAGCAAGTACTATTTTAGACAGAAAGACCGAATGGTTCAGCTCGAGCAGGGCACGTTTGCCCCCATGGGCAAGAAACTCGTAGCCAGCTTCTCGGATCTGAGGATCATTACGGGTATACGTAAGCAGAAATCTTACACGAAGAAGCAGGCGTATGGCATCCTTTCTGACTATTTTGTTAAGCGGGCAGATGATATACTAAAGACTGGGGCAACACCGGATCTGAAGGCGGCAAAATCTTATCTGGCGCGCGCCTCAGAATACGCCTTGTCCGACCATAGGCGGCAAGAGGCGCAGACTCGTTTGAACAGGATAAACTTCTTGGTTTTACTGGGCAAGGGAGAGCTTGCTCGCAGTAAAGGGACGATAGGCGGTTTCGAGACAGCCAAGGGGCACTTGAAACAAGCTATACCTTTTGCCTCAACAGACCTTGAGAAGGACATGATAACAAAGAACCTGGCAGCCATCGAGTATGCTATAGCGGAGAGCAAGATCAGCAAAGGTGAAAAGCAACTTGCAGATCTGTATCGCGAGGCTTTAGATCGTCACTTGAAGATGGCCAAAGAATATGACCCTGCACAAGCCAAGGCTATTGATCAGGAGATTGCAAAGATCAAGAAATGGTTGACCGAATTTGAAGGGAAAGATGTTAGAAAACAGGACTGAATAGAGCAGAAAAAGAGATGGAAAAAGAGAAAGGGTGGGATTAGAAATCCCGCCCTTTTTTTCTTGGTGTGGTGTTTACTGAAAGGTTCTCTTGGGTACGACCACAATTCCCCGAGGAGTGACCGTAAACCTCTTTCGGTCCTCTTCCGGGTTGTATCCGATTTCAATATTCGGCGGGATTCGATTGGCTTTGTCGATGATGGCTTTCATAATCTTGCTGTGTCTGCCTATCTCCACGTCAGCCATGATCACCGACTCACAAACTTCCGACCAGCTGTTGACGATCACATTATGCGAGAGCACCGAAGTCTTGACAATGCCGCCACTGATGATAGAACCTTGGCCCACAATGGAGTCCATTGCCATGCCGGTTCTTTTTGAGGCTGTGTCCCGGAAGATCGTTTTGACAGGTGGATATTGCACCTGAAATGTCCTTAGCGGCCACTTGCTGCCGTACAGGTTGAAGTTGGGATCCACACCCGTCAGGTCCATGTTAGCATTCCAGTAAGCATCCAGATCACCGACATCCCGCCAGTAGGATGAATCCCGTATACGAGGTTCGAGGACGCGTACTCGGCTACCGTCCTCGTCAATCGTGTACACGAAATCCTCAATACGATTCTCCTTCTTGTACGGAAAAGCGGAGAGCGAATACTTTTCGAGTGCCATTGGAATGATGTCCCGGCCAAAATCATCTTTGTCGGTTGACTTAAGGAGGTCTATCATCACCTCAGTCTTGAAAATGTAAACCCCCATCGAGGCTAGAACGTGACGAGAATCTCCAGGCATCGGTTCTGTGGAAGCCGGTTTTTCTTTAAAACCGGTGATAGAGTAATCGTCCTCAACCTCCACAATCCCAAAACGATAGGCCTGTGAAACCGGAACTTCAATCACGGAAACAGTGATATCTGCACCTTTTTCTTCGTGGTAGGCCCTGAACAGGCCGTAGTCCATCTTATAGACGTGATCGCCTGAGAGTATGAGCAGATATTCTGGAGATTCGCGTTCTATGAGGTAGAGATTCTGTCTGACCGAATCGGCAGTACCTCGGTACCAGTCTTCCCCCACACGCATCTGGGGAGGCACTACCTTCATGAAGTGGCCAAGGGCATAGCTGAATATGTTCCACCCCGCTTCCAGGTGCTCCACCAGTGACTGGGCCTTGTACTGCGGCAGGACGATGATTTTGTAGATGTTTGAATTGATGCAGTTGCTGAGCGTGATATCTATGATTCGATATATACCCCCAAATGGCACTGCGGGCTTTGAGCGGTCCATGGTCAGAGGATGGAGGCGTTCCCCTTTGCCGCCAGCCATCACAAGGGCTATTACATCACGCATCCTAAACCCCCTTCAGGACATCGATCATGGTGAATACACACCCCTTAACCCCTTCATCGACCTTTTTGGCCAGATAATGGATGGCGTCCACTGTGCCCCGGGCATAGATGTCCCGCCCATTGACATTATGGGTGAATTGAAAGTAGACAGTGTCATCTTCCGAGCGGAGCGCATAAGTGTGCCACCCGTGCCCGCTCAAATAAGGTTCGGGGACACCCCATTCAGACCGCTGAACCTCTGGGTCGCGTTCCATCGTGATTTGATCCTTGGAGAAGGGGATACCCAAGTCGTTAAAATAACCGATCATGGCCTTTGCCGTGCCACTCGTATCGGCTTTGCCTTGCTGGTGGCTTTCTTTGATCTCCAAGCCATAGCCCTTGAAGACACCAGGAAAGGTGTCAGCAGCATATTCCATCATAGCCTGGAAGGCTACGATCTGTTTGGCCATGTTTGGGGCAATCACTGCTGCAACCTCGGACTTCTGAACTGTCTCCGCCAGGGCCGCCCTGTCTCCGCCGGTGGTTCCCATGACAAAAGGGATGCCATTTTCACAGTAAAAGGCTGCATTGTCGTTAACGGCGTTCGGATGGGTATAGTCCACACATATAACCATCCCTTCATCCCTTTTGATAGATTCTATCATCTGTTGACTCTCGTCCGGCTTAATCAACTTGACAGCCTCGGGGCCGACTTGGGTTTCGGTGGCTTCAATTTCAGGTCCGGTGAGCGCATAGGGGATGAGTTTCAGGCCGCTGTCTTGCAGGATATGTTCCGCTGCTTTGTTAGACATGTTGCCGGGGAGTCCATTGACCATTACCTTGATTGGGTCCATGATGCATCTCCTTGCTTGGGTTGTTAAAGGCCAAGAGTCTGCCTGCGGCAGGATGGGATGTTCGGCTGTGGGAAAAAGCCCCTTATCCCTTCACGTCCATATCACAAACACGCTTGTTACTCAAATCAGCGCTTCCATCCCACGGGCATCATGATGAGAGGTTCGTGGTCGTTCTTTGCGTTGATGGCCCTGGCAACGTCCTTGTCGTCAAAGGCCCCCACGATTCCTGCTGCTAACCCGAGTGCTTCACACTGCAAAAAAATATTTTGACCGATGTGGCCGACCTCAATCATAGCATACCTCTTACCCCGCCTGCCGTACTTGATGGTTATGCGACTGTATTCAGCTGTAAGCACCAAGATGACAGGTGCGGTGGCCATCCACATCTGTTTCAAGGCAGCTACGGCAGCATCCTCCCTTTGATCTGTGACAACGATTTTCCGGATCGAGTGACGGGGTGGATCATAAAGGTATACCCCCTGGGCCAACCCCTGGACGCCATTTTTGCCCACAGCAGCGTAGACATCTATCGGGTAGAGGGCACCCCCTGAGGGAGCTGCTCGTTTCAGGCCGCCTTCGTCTGTGACGCCTTGGGCAGCCCATAGGATTTGCGAAAGCTGATCGATTGTAAGGGGCTCATCAGCAAAGGACCTTACAGTCCTCCTCTGTTTTATGGCCTTTTCCACGGAAAGATTTCCATAAGTATTAGGTGTAGGCAGATTCATGGGGGCCTCCTTGGAAAAAATGTTTCGGCTTTTTGCAGAGGCATGTCTTACCTGAAACTGATCCAGGCCAGAGAGAGAGAGACCCAATATCCCTGCTAGATGGAATGCCTGTCTACGGGTCAATCTGGCATTCCTCTTAACAATTTGCAGTAGGCTCGAAGCGTCCATTATAGCTGCCCTCCGTCTGTTTATTAGTTCCAAAGACCCAGCACAAGCCTTCGGCTGATCTCCAGTTGCTCGGGCAACACAGTCTTGTCATCGCCAAAGACCTCGAGGGTGATCGTGCCATCATATCCGATAGATTTCAGTGCAGAGACTGCTTTTCCCCAGTCAATGTTCCCAGTGCCCAGAGGCATGTGGTCATCTTCGGTTCCCTTGTTATCTGAAAAATGGACGTGCTTGATGCGCTTACCTAAGTGTTCACAAAAGCTCGCGCCATCATTTCTCCCTAGATTTGCGTGACCGAAATCGAGATGGATATGAAGCCCCGAAACCTCTTCAAGAACGTGGGCACACGCAGAGACAGAATCAAAGGGGGCCATGAAGTTTTCAAGAACAAGGGTAAGTCCCAAGGACTCGGCCATCTTTGCCAGGGGTATTAAGGCCTCAATATTCAGGCGGACCAGATCTCCCTTCATGGCCGGGGGACAGTAATAACAAGGATGGACATTCATGATCGTTGCCCCTGCAGCAGAAAAGATCTTTGCACAGCGTTCAAGTTCCTCAAAACAGGCTTTGCGCACCGATTCAACAGGGTAAGCATACGGGAGGCAAGGGTCGGTGTGCCCGACAATGGACAGGTTATGTCGGTCAAGGAGTGCACGGACCCTTTCCGGGTCTGGATTTGCCGCATTTGGCCCTTCGATGGTGAGGTCCACAAAATCGAAGCCTGCCTGTGCGAAAGAAATAATCTCATCATAGACAGATGCGGAAGGGTTATTCATAAGACCGATTTTCATTAGATAATGTCCATCCACAAATAGCGTTACAGGCGTTGGGCACTGGGTAAGTTTCCAATTCATAAATGAGGAGTTTTTCTGATGAGCAAGGCCGCACAAGGGTTTTCGTCGAGGCGTACAGATCG
>JBEQLC010000220.1:0-3473 GCA_040326175.1 Desulfobacteria bacterium
GTGATTTCCAGAAAATCGTTCAAATATCTCGAGGGGAAAGGCAATTGTTGGTTTTCAGAACCTTTTGCCACGTTGTTTATGCAACTAAAGGGTCAATATAGTGGACGAAGTCACCCCTGTGAGGTATAAGCCGAGCAGTGAGTTGCTTATCTTAGAAATGCCAGGTGGCGCCGAATGCGAGTATTAACATACTTAAACCATGGTAAGCCACCAAAGGCGAACTAAAGGGGAGTGAACCAAAGCCATTGAACCTGAAGCAGAATCGAATTCCAGAAAAGGTAAAAAGCATTCATCTCATCGCCATCTGCGGCACTGGAATGGGAGCTCTTGCCGGTATGATGAAAGAGGCTGGATTTGAGGTAACCGGTTCCGATCACCACGTCTATCCCCCCATGAGCACCTTCCTCGCTAAACAAGGCATCCAGATTGCTGAAGGATTCCGACCGGGAAATCTTTCTCATAAGCCTGATCTTGTAGTGGTCGGCAACGCCGTCTCAAAGGACAATTCAGAGGTGGTCCGTATGTTTGAAATGGGCCTGCCATTTTGCTCTCTTCCCCAGGCCCTGAATCGGTTCTTTGTTCATGGAAAGGCAGCGCTCACTATCACAGGCACCCATGGCAAGACCACCACCGCAGCCCTCCTGGCATGGGTGTTGTCCATGGCAGGGCTTGACCCTGGTTTTATGGTAGGAGGCATCCTAAAAAATTTCGACCGCAACTATAATATTGGCACAGGGCCTTACTTTGTAGTGGAAGGAGATGAATATGACACGGCTTTTTTTGACAAGGGGCCCAAGTTTCTTCACTACACGCCGTCGAGGGCGATTTTGACCAGCGTGGAATTTGACCATGCGGACATCTACCGCGATCTAGACCATGTCAAGAAGGCCTTTCTCGATTTTGTCACAGCCATGCCTGAAGAAGCCCTTCTGGTTGCCTGGAACGAATCCTCTGCCATAAAAGAACTCGCAGCTCATGCTCCTTGCTGGGTCATAACTTACGGCTTTGAGGAAAAATCACCCTGGCGGCTGGAAAGTGTGCGCCCTGAGCCGCCTTGGACCTATCTTGAAGTCACAATGCGTGGGGAGCCTTTTGGCACTTTCAAGACACCTCTCGTGGGTCGCCACAATGCTCTCAATGCACTGTCCGTCATTGCAGTAGCCCACGACCTGCGGATCCCCAAAGACCTTATCTCGGAAGGACTTGAAACCTTTGAAGGGATCAAGCGGCGCCAGGAGGTGCGGGGAATCAAGCGTAATATTACGGTTATGGATGATTTTGCCCATCATCCTACTGAGGTCCGAGAGACCCTTGCCGCAGTTAGCACTTTTTATGCAAACAGGAGGATTATTGCTGTCTTTGAACCGCGAACCAATTCGAGCATGCGCAAAGTTTTTCAAAAAGTATATCCCAGCTCCTTTGATGATGCCGACCTGATATGCATCCGCAAGCCGCCCATGCTGGACAAGATACCGGCTGACGAGAGGTTCTCCTCCGAGGAGTTGACCCGTGATTTACTAGACCGGGGAAAGAAGGCATCCTACTTCCCGGATACTGACGCCATTATCGAGTATCTTATTAATGTTGCACAGCCTGAGGACGTAATACTGATCATGTCCAATGGGGGGTTTGACAACATCCACGAAAGGCTATTGGAGAGACTGTGAAACATACGAAGCATGGTTCACAGGTTGAGCCAATGCTACATATGAACACTTCTCAAGAAGGATAGAATCATGAAACAGGTTAAGGCACTTGGCATAGGAATTGTGGGTGGCGGTCCTGGGTGTAAGGCAATTATCGACATGATATTTGCCAAAAAACTCAGCCAGCTTCGGATGAAGCTCATTGCGGTGGCCTGCACCAATCCACAGGCTGTGGGTTATCGTCTCGCCCAGGAAAAAGGTGTCTTCACGACGAAGGATTACCGTGATCTATATGAGCTCCAGGGCTTGGATATGATCATAGAGCTAACAGGCCGTGATGAGGTAGGCAACGAAATCTCCCGAACCAAGCCGGACAACATTCAATTGATGAACCATGTCGCCGCCCGTCTTTTTTGGGATGTCTTTCAGCTTGAGGAAGACTGGATTAAGGAACGCAGGTCGACGGAGGAGGCGCTCCGGGAAAGCGAGGAGCGTTACCGGAACGTTTACGAAACGGCCCCGTTGGCTTTTGTTGTATGGGATCGGGAGTGTCGCGTAATGGACTGGAATCAGTGCTCCGAAGAGACATTTGGCTGGTCGCGAGAGGAGATATTAGGAAGAAACTTCTTCGAGTTCCTCGTCCCGGAAAGCGAAAGGCCTCGCGTCGAGGATGCTGTGGATAATCTGCTTCAGGGAAGGGTAGAGCGAGACGTTGTCAACGAAAATGTTACCAAGACCGGAGAAACTATTTTATGCCGGTGGAACAACTCTATCCTGCGCGACAGAGAGGGACGCATAATAGGTGCAATATCCCTTGGGCTCAATATCACCGATCGCAAGCGAGCCGAGGACGCGCTTCGGGCATCCGAGGAGAAGTACAGTACTTTGGTAGAAAATTCTCTAACCGGCATCTATATCGACCAGGACGGAAAGATACTGTTTGCCAACAAGAGATTTTCCGAGATTTACGGGTATTCGGAAGATGAGGTGCCGGGCATAGAAACATGGACGCTGGTTCATCCTGAGGATAGGGACTTGACCGATGAGATAAGGGCCAAAAGGATAAAAGGGGAACAAGTCCCATCAATATACGAAGCAAGAGGTCTGACAAAAAACGGGAAAACCATATGGATTATGAGGAGAAACACCAGGATAGAGTATAAGGGAAGGCCTGCCATATTGGGTAATATCGCGGACACCACCGATCGAAAGCAGACCGAGGAGGCGCTGAGGGAGAGCGAATCAAAGTTTAGATACCTGTACGATTTGTCTCCCCAGCCCATAGCTCTTACCGAAGTCAGCACGGGCAGGTTGATCGACGTCAATGATGAGTTCTGTAAACTTACAAAATACACTAGAGAGGAGGTCATTGGACAGACCGCTGCGCCACTGTTTTACCCTCAGGAGGATAGAGATAGGTTCATAAGGGAATTGCAGAAATCGGGTGAGATCCATGGATTGGAAATGGAGTTTAGGGCCAACGATGGATCAATCATTATCGCCCTGATGTTCTCAAGGCTCGTTCGCATCGCAGACGAAACACTCATCCTTACTGTGTTCGTTGATGTGACGGACCGAAAACGTCTTGAAGCTAAACTCGTACAAGCTCAGAAAACGGAAGCCATTGGAACATTAGCCGGTGGTATTGCCCATGACTTCAACAACCTGCTCATGGGCATACAGGGCAATATTTCCTTGATGCTAATGAGTATGGACCCTAGCTATCCCGATTACGGACGACTAGAGAATATCGAGAAGCAGATTCACAGCGGAGCCAGACTTACCTCACGCCTCCTAGGATATGCAAGAAAGGGAAAATATGAGGTC
>JBEQLC010000221.1:0-3470 GCA_040326175.1 Desulfobacteria bacterium
ATTCAATACCGTGTAAAACTCGCCAACAATGCCGATAGTTGGACGCTTTTTGGACCGGTCAACCGGGACGTCCTCAAGGGCCTTGGCTGCTCGCCTGAAGGCCGAAAACAGATTGCGGTTTTGCCATGAGGGCCTGCCGTTCGGCTGGACTATGGCCTTGGCAATATCTTTGATACCGGACTCAAAAACACGATCACACTCCCCTGGTTTTTTTTCATACGGACGGATATGGAGTCGCAGCCTTTGCAGGACTTCAGCAGCCATCCATCCCTGCAACAGCAATGCGGTGAAACGCAGACCAAAGAGACCGGATAACTCGTCAAATCGCGTTGACGTAAGTGGCGCAATGACGGGAATCTGAGGCAAATTGAGACGCCTGAAAAGATCAGCATAACCGATGCCGTATTGAGAAAACCTGCAAGCTCCATCATAGTTTGCCATCCAGACTGCGGTCCGGTCGGGATCGAATCCAGGCTGCTGGGTCATCTTCACGAAGTCCCCGCAAGAGGCGATGAATGGATGACATTCCCTGCCGGAGGTCACCTTTCGCCCGAGGTACTCGGTCTCATCATCCGCCTTCGGGAGTACCTGGGCCTCCAAGCCGATGGCCTCAAAGGCAGCCTGGACTATAGCACAGAAGGAAAGGGAGACATGAGGGAGGTGGATTACCCGATCTTCGATGCGCTTCATGAAATCCGAATCAGGATTCCACGGGTCCATAGCCCTTTGCTTCCCCTTGATTACCAGATTGAGCGGACTTGGTTGGGGCTTTGCCTGTCCAGGCGGTACGCCCAGAGTGTCCAGAAACGCTTCGATGCGTGTAACCATGCCTGCGTCACCTGTGTGCTCATCCACTTCAAGGGTCAAGTGAGGCTTGCCCGCTGTTTCAGTCTCCATGTACTTCATGAAAAAGGAATCCGGACCGCACCCAAAGTTCGTCAGCAGTACCGGGAAGAGACGCTCGTCTCCACGAATCACTTGGAGGGCTTTCATTAGCTCGCGGGTATTTTTCCACACCACATTGTCATAGTGGGAAGGAAGTGACACATCGTCTAAGGGGAGCATGTCGTACGGTATGGTAAGATGCCCGGTGCGCCTCAGCTTTCTTGCAAGGTGCAGATTCAGACCCTTGTCAAAGATATTGTGACACTTACCCAACAGGACCAGGGCCCGCTGATCGTTTTCCAAAGAAGATAGAATCTCTGCCCCCCGGGTTTGCCGCCACCGGTCAAAGTTATTCTGTGCCTCGTGGGCTCCAGCAGCAGCCTCCCTGGCCCTTTTTGAGCTATGCCCAAGAGACCTGCCCAACGCCATGAGCATTCTGTCGGTCTCATCCATAGGACGACTCCGATACAAAACAGGCGCAAGTAATCTCACCTTGGAGTCCATTGCCGCCTCCACCATATACGGCATGGACTGGATATACGGACAATTGAAACTGCGAAGCCCCTGTTCATTGGGTTGCCTGTGGTCCACTTCGCAGGCGAGCAACACCCTCTCTGCACCCTTGGATATGAGATCAGATATGTGGCCGTAAACTGTCTTCACAGGATAGCAGGTCTCCGACGGCACATAAGAAAGCCCTGCCTGAACCAATGTCTTGTTCGTCTTGTCAGAGAGAACCACGGGATGCCCCAAGGTATTGAAAAAGGCATACCAGAATGGGAAATATTCATGGAACGTCAAGGTCCTTGGAATACCCACTACAGGACCTGCCCCCTTGCCTGCTCCGGCCTCCTCATCAAATCCTCCCATGAGGCGCACATCGCGTTCCTGAAATAGATCCGCAAGACCGCTGTAAAGAGAGCTGTCAGTCACCTTCTCATACCGGCCGCACAAGCTGCCATGATAAGAGCGGAGTCTGTCATCTATATAGATTTCATGGATACGGCAGAGGTTTGGACATTTCTGGCACTCAAACGTTTTGACTTCGTACGGGCGATCTTTCAGATGAAATCCCGCAAAGCAGGTTGAGGCCGGTGCCAGGTCCCTGACAGCCAATGCTGCACCCAGGGCACCGGTGACATTGTGATGCTCAGGGACGATCAATGGCTTGCCCAGGATGTTTTCGAAAGCAGTCGCGACGCTTTGGTTTGCGGCTACGCCCCCTTGGAACACGATACGATTGCCAATCTTTCTGGTGCCCACCACCTTTTCCAGGTAGTTGTGGACAATGGCGTAAGAGAGCCCTGCCGTCAGATCGCTAAGGCTGTACCCCGCCTGCTGGTGGTGAATGAGGTCTGATTCCATGAATACCGTACAGCGGGCGCCAAGATCGGCCGGTGTTCTTGAAGCAAAGGCCAAGTCGCTAAAGATCGCCTGAATCGGGACTTTCAGGCGGGCGGCTTGCTCCTCCAGAAAGGAGCCTGTCCCCGCCGCACAAACCTTGTTCATCTCAAAGTCGACGACTTGGCTTTGTTCGCAACTTATGTACTTGGAGTCCTGTCCCCCAATTTCAATGATCGTGTCCACTTCAGGTTCGAGATGGAGAGCTGCCCGTGCCTGGGCCGAGATCTCATTGATCACCACGTCTGCCCCCACAAAATCGCCCACAAAATAGCGCCCACTACCGGTCACACCTACGCCGGATACTCTCACTCCAGGACCCACCCGTCGGGCCATCTCTTCAAGCCCGGCTCGCACGGTTTCAACCGCTTCTCCACGGGTGTACCAGTACTGCTTGGCAACAAGGCGTCCCCCGGTGTCAATTAGCACGATGTTCGTGCTGACGGCGCCCACATCAACCCCTATCAACACTTCTGCGTCGTCTCCCGGCTCAATCCCATAGTAATGGGCCGCCGTATCTTGATCAGCTTTTGTAGGGGTCAAAGGTTTCAGATGAGCCGCATGGGGACGATCTTTGCCTCTTTCCATTTCAGCCCGGACACTTTGAATCAGCTTTTCTAAAGGAGTGACCTGTCCCGGATCCTGTGTGCTGGCCATCAGGGCAGAGCCAAGAGCTCCCATAATGAGAAAATGCTCCGGTATGATTAAGGCGCCTGAGCCAAGGTCTAAAAGGTCCTCAAAGGCCTTGACCACACCCGGGTTGGCAGCCACCCCGCCTTGGAATACAATCGGTGTGGGAAAGGATTTCCCCTTTCCAAGGTTGGTAATGAAGTTTCGGGTGAGCGCAAAGCACAGCCCTGCGACGATATCGGACCTTGGCGTTCCCTCCTGCTGGAGGTGAACCATGTCGCTCTTGGCAAAAACACTGCATCGGCCGGAAATTCTGGCCGGGTGCGTTGAACAGACGGCCAGGGCACCAAGGTCCTCGATCCTTATACCGAGCCGATCGGCCTGCAAATCAAGAAACGACCCTGTGCCCGCAGCGCAAACCTCGTTTAGAACATGGTCAGTGACGAGGGGTTCCCCGCTCTGCGCGTCCCGATCCAGAAAGATGAGTTTGGAATCCTGCCCACCGATTTCGATGATGGTTCGGGCGGTGGGATAATAATGACAGGTGGCCTTAG
>JBEQLC010000222.1:0-3468 GCA_040326175.1 Desulfobacteria bacterium
CGGTAATCTGGGAAAACTTAGACACCTACAGGGGGTGCGTGATGACGGCAAAAGATAAGATTGGAACGATCGGGGTCCTGACAGGAGGTGGTGACGTCCCAGGCTTGAATCCGTGCATCAAGGCGATTGTTAACTGCGCACTTGACGAGGGAATGCGCGTGCTCGGCATAAAGAAGGGGTGGGGCGGGCTCGTTGAATACCACATTGAAGATGAAGGCACTCACGATGTGAATGTCATATCTATGGACAAACGCATGGTGCGAACCATTGACCGGTCAGGCGGTACCATTTTGCACACTTCACGGACCAAGCCAAGTGCGGTGAAAAAGAGTGAGATCCCGGCTTTCTTAGACGCCTACCCGACGGAAGATAAAACTGACCTAACGCCTCATATCCTGAAAAACTTGGAACATCTTGGTATTGACTTGTTGATTCCTATTGGCGGCGACGACACCTTGAGCTATGGAGAGCGGCTGCACGAAGAAGGCTTCCCCGTCATTGCTATTCCAAAGACGATGGACAATGACGTATTTGGGACTGACTACTGTATAGGCTTTTCAACGGCGGTGACCCGGTCGGTCAATTTCATTCATGCCTTGCGTACGTCTGCTGGTTCCCATGAGCGGATAGCAGTGGTCGAGTTATTTGGAAGGAATTGCGGTCAGACTTCGCTGATATCCGCATACCTTGCAGGAGCTGACCGGGCTATCATTTCCGAGGTCCCATTTGATCCGGAAAGACTAGCCAAACTGATAATGGAAGATAAAGATGCCAATCCAAGCAACTATGCGGTGCTGACCATCTCGGAAGGGGCTAAGCTGGTGGGTGGAAAAGTCCATGAGTATGGTGAGGAGGACGCATACGGCCACAGAAAGCTTGGTGGGATTGGCGTTGTGACAGGAGATGCATTAAAGAAACTAACCGGTCAGGGGATTATTTTTCAACAGCTTTCCTATCTTATGAGGAGCGGCGCTCCAGACTCGCTCGACCTCATGGTGGCTATCAATTTTGCCCACATGGCGCTTAATCTGGCAAAAAAGGGGGTTTACGGCCGTATGGTCTCACTCTCAGGAGGAACGTATACGGATGTTCCTATAAGCACAGTGACAGCCGATGTAAAACGTGTGGATGTTCGGGAACTTTATGACGTGGAGGAATATAGGCCCAAGGCCAAGACGATTGTGGGTAAGCCGATGTTTCTCTATTGATCTCTTGGTTGCGGTGTCACAGTTCCATCTTACTTAAACTCTCAACATACGACCGAACAAAGTCCGCCGATTTTTGCAGGGCAGAACGCTCTTCTTTTGTCAGTGTCACCTCTATAATCTGTTCTACCCCCTCTTTTCCCAGCTTTACTGGAACGCCTACAAAAAGACCGTCAATATCATATTCTCCCTCCAAGTAGGCGGCGCACGGGAGGATCTTCTTCTTGTCTTTGAGGATCGACTCCGTCATCTCCACGACGGCTGACGCTGGTGCGTAGAAAGCGCTACCCGTCTTCAACAGATCGACGATCTCAGCACCACCCCATCGAGTGCGCTCTACAAGGGCATCGATGCGATCCGGTGACATCAGTTCGGTTATAGGAATACCAGCAACCGTGGAATAGCGGGGGAGCGGCACCATGGTGCGGCCGTGGCCTCCCAAGACAAAGGCATGCGTGTTTTCTACGGATACATTTAGCTCCGCGGCAATAAATGAGCGGAAACGGGCAGAGTCCAGGACACCGGCCATGCCCAAGACCCGATTCTTGGGAAACTTGCTCGTTTGAAAGGCAACGTGGCACATCGCATCCAGAGGGTTGGTGACAATGATCAAGATGGCGTCAGAAGACAAGGGCGCCACCTGTTCAACAACGCTCTTCACAATCTTGGCATTTATTGTCAGCAAATCGCCCCGGCTCATGCCTGGTTTGCGCGGTAGGCCCGCGGTGATGATGATGAGATCGGAGCCTTCTGATGCCTCGTACGTGTTGGCTCCGATGATCCGGGCGTCATGTTTTTCTATAGGGGCGGCCTCCTGCAAATCGAGAGCCCTCCCTTGAGGCAGGCCCTCCACGACATCTATCAAGACCACATCTGCAAGTTCCTTATCCGCCAGCCGCTGAGCTGCGGTTGCACCCACGTTACCAGCACCAATGACTGTGACCTTTTTCTGCATTGCGCTATCTCCTTCGTGTCTGATCGGACGCTGTTAGACTCAAGAATTCCCCGCAGCCTGCCGCAGGGTGAAGGTACATTACTATATTCAGTTCATCCGTGAATTACAAGTGAAAGAACTCACCACTGATACTAGCTTTGTTTGTGCCTTGACTTTTTTTCACGGCTGGCTAATCCTAAGACGCAGAATCGCGAAATCGCCAGGCCTCTTCAGGGTCCGAACTCTTGGTGGTCCCAGGACAGAGGGAAAGAACAAACCAAATAAAGAGAGGAGTCAACCGTGGAAGTTCCTTTGTATGACACCGTTTTTCCAGACTTGAACTTAGTGAGACAAGGCAAGGTGAGGGACATATATGATCTGAGTGATGCCCTGCTAATGGTTGCTACAGACCGCATTTCTGCTTTTGATGTGGTGATGCCAAATCCAGTCCCGGGAAAAGGACGTATCCTGACTCAGATGTCAGGATTCTGGTTTAAAATGATGGAAGGCCTTATTCCGAATCATCTCATCAGCGCTGATGTGGAGCAGTTTCCAGAGGCATGTCACCAGTATGTTGATGTTATTAGAGATCGCAGCATGCTGGTTCGCAAAGCAGAGCCGCTTTCAGTGGAATGTATCGTTCGAGGATATATCTCGGGTTCCGGGTGGAAGTCGTATCTGGAATCCGGAGGTGTATGTGGGATAAAACTCCCACAAGGTTTGCAGGAATCCGACCGGTTTCCGGAGCCGTTATTTACTCCCTCGACCAAGGCCGATATGGGACTTCACGATGAAAACATTTCCTTTGAACGGGTCGAGGATATGTTGGGAAAGGATATGGCTGTGCGGTTGAGAGATGTCAGCTTGGCCATCTACAAACAAGCCGTGGCATTTGCCGAGCCCCGCGGCATCATCATAGCGGACACCAAGTTTGAGTTTGGTCTGATCGAAGGCGAACTGGTCCTGATCGATGAGATCCTCACCCCTGATTCATCCCGCTTTTGGCCCAAAGACACATATCAGCCAGGCGGACCTCAAAAAAGCTTTGATAAGCAATACTTGCGAGATTACCTTCTTTCACTCGACTGGAATCAAAAACCGCCAGCCCCTGAACTCCCGCCAGAGGTTGTTGAAAACAGCCGCAGAAAATATGAGGAGGCCCTGCGAAGGTTAACAGAGGATGGGTAAGGCTGATTGAAGAGACAAAGTATCGATGAGTTATATGAGTTCTGCTATGTTTGATTATGAAGACAGGACGATCTCCGTGTCCGAAATCGACACCGGAGATGATACCTGCCGTTTGAATCTTCATTCCGACCCAGAGGCACT
>JBEQLC010000223.1:0-3381 GCA_040326175.1 Desulfobacteria bacterium
CGGACTCCGCTTTTTCGCCGCCCCGCGCCTTGCCCTGAACCCTGATCCACATTTTTGAGATGAGTTATGGTCTGTTAGTAATCAATTTCGTGGTTGTCGCAAGGTTGCGCCTCGCGGCTTGAATTGCTATAGGGAGCTATTTCCCGTCCCGACTTGTCGGGGCAGGGAGCTTCAAAAGATCCACTTCGTGTAAGATTTTCGGCCAGCCTCGGTTAGGAGGTTTTTAGAGGAACAACATACAGGATAAAGGAGGATTTCTCTTCGTATGTCTTATCCAACCAAGTTTATCTTTATGACCGGTGGAGTCCTTTCATCTTTGGGTAAAGGGCTGGCGTCTGCAGCTATTGGGGCACTGCTTGAGAGTCGTGGGCTGACCATCACCCTTCAAAAACTCGATCCGTACATAAACGTTGATCCTGGTACCATGAATCCCTTTCAGCACGGGGAGGTGTTTGTGACCGACGACGGTGCGGAGACCGATCTTGATCTGGGCCATTACGAACGATTCACACATGCAAAGCTGGGCCGCAATAACAACTTCACTACAGGCAAGATCTACGATTCGGTCATAACCAAGGAGCGCCGCGGTGATTACCTGGGCGGAACGGTTCAGGTGATCCCACATATCACGGATGAGATCAAAGCGGGCATACTTTCGGTGGATACGGGTGTAGATGTCGTGATCGTTGAGGTGGGGGGCACCATAGGCGATATTGAGAGCCTTCCCTTTCAGGAAGCAATAAGACAATTCAAGGCAGACGTGGGAAAGGAGAATGTCCTCTATGTTCACCTGACCCTCGTTCCGTACATAGCTACAGCGGGTGAGGTCAAGACGAAGCCCACTCAGCACAGTGTCAAAGAACTGCGCAGCATCGGCATCCAACCCGACATATTGCTTTGTCGCACAGATCGGTTCTTATCCAAAGATATCAAGGCCAAGATAGGTCTATTTTGCAACGTAGATGTGGATCAGGTCATAACGGCCAAGGACGTCGAAACCATCTATGAGGTTCCCCTGTTATTTCATCAGGAGGGCCTGGATGATAAGATCGTATCGCTGCTCAATATCTGGACTCGGTCGCCCAAGCTGGAGGACTGGGAGCGTCTTGTAGAAAAGGTTAAGAATCCCAAGTACTCGGTTACGATTGCGATTGTTGGAAAATATATTGACCTTCGAGAATCATACAAGAGCCTGAACGAAGCGCTGTGCCATGGGGGTATTGCCAACGATTGCAAGGTTAACCTCGATTTTGTGGACTCTGAGGGCATTGATGAATCGACTTATCAGCAGCGCTTGGGCGCGGCTGATGGCATTCTAGTCCCAGGGGGTTTTGGCACACGGGGCATTGAGGGAAAGATCAGGGCCGTCCAGTTTGCTCGAGAAGAGAAGATACCCTTTTTCGGGATCTGCCTCGGCATGCAGATGGCTGTAGTTGAGTACGCCCGCCACGTTGCAGGGATGGAAGGGGCTCACAGTACGGAATTTGATGAAGCCACTCCCTTTTCGGTCATCTATCTGATGAGGGAATGGTTCGACTACAAGTCTCAGAGCGTTCAGAAGCGGGACGTCACTTCGGACAAGGGGGGGACGATGAGGTTGGGAGCCTACCCTTGCATACTAAGGGAGGATTCAGTAGCCCGCAACGCGTACGGAAAAAAGGAGATTTCAGAAAGACACCGCCACCGATATGAATTCAATAATGACTTCAAGGAGAGACTCGAAGAGACAGGCCTTATCATGAGCGGAGCCTCTCCCGACGGAGAATTAGTCGAGATTGTTGAAATTGAAGATCATCCCTGGTTTCTGGGGTGTCAATTCCACCCGGAGTTTAAATCCCGTCCAATGAACCCCCATCCTCTCTTCACATCATTCATTAAGGCGGCCCTCGCCTATAAGAATAAAAAAGCCAAAAACTGAAACTTGCGCTTGTCCCCGCTATTTGGCCGCATGCCTCTCCCCTTTGTCCCCTCATAACAGTAAGCAGTGGACAGTATGAAGAAAGCGGCAAAAAGCTTCGACAGTGTGCAGTGCTTACTGCCTACACCCAACTATTGACGGAGTCCCATGTTTCCTCCTTGCTTTTTCCTCTGTTTCGTTTTAAGCCATTTATGTAGGAAATGCCCCTATGATTTCAACACATCATTAAGGTCGATAGCTCAATGAAAAAGGTCCACGAAGGCACGCTTCTTTACGCAATCAGCAAAGCACTCAATGTAAGTTTGGATCTTAAGAGGTCCCTTTACCAGGTCCTTGAGATTCTTTCCAAGTCAACGGACATGGTTCGGGGGACCATTACCATTCTTAATCCGCTGCGCGATGAGATTAGCATCGAGGTGGCCCACGGCCTATCAAAAGCAGCCATGGAAAGAGGGAAATACAAGTTGGGGGAGGGGATTACGGGTCGTGTCATCCAGACAGGCAAGGCCCTTGTAGTGCCGAAGATCAGTGAGGAGCCACTGTTTTTGAACCGTACAGCCACCAGGGGGGCCTTTCACGACCAGGAACTCTCCTTCATCTGTGTCCCTGTCAAGAAAGGGAATCAGGTGATTGGGGCTCTGAGTGTGGATAGGCCGTTTGACAAGTCTTATTCATTGAAAGAGGGAGAGAGGCTTCTTTCCATCATTGCTGCGATGGTTGCTCAGCATGTCATCAATCTGGAAACCATTCAGCTTGAAAAGGAACAACTAAGAGAAGAAAACAGGCGGCTCCGACAAGAGCTTTCGAATAAATACCGCATTACCAACATCGTCGGGAATAGTAATAAGATGCGGGATGTCTTCCAAATGATTTCCCAGGTATCCAAGAGCAATGCCACGGTGTTGATTCGAGGGGAGAGCGGCACCGGCAAAGAGTTGGTTGCCAATGCCATTCACTACAACAGCCTCAGATCACAGAGTCCCTTTGTGAAGGTCAACTGTGTGGCGCTCCCCTCCAATCTCATCGAGAGTGAACTCTTCGGCCATGAGAAGGGGGCGTTCACCGGCGCCATCAAGCAGAAGAGGGGAAAATTTGAACTGGCCAACAAAGGGACAATCTTCTTGGACGAGATCGGTTCCATCAGTGTAGACGTGCAGGTCAAGCTCCTGAGGGTCCTTCAGGAAAAGGAGTTAGAGCGGGTAGGCGGATACGAGACAATCAAGACAGATGTCCGCGTTATGGCTGCAACTAACAAGAACCTGGAACAGGCTGTGGAGGAAGGAACCTTTCGGGGGGACCTCTATTACAGGTTGAATGTCTTTCCTATCTACATGCCCCCTTTAAGAGAGCGCAAGACCGACATCCTGCTTTTGGCGGACCACTTCTTGGAAAAATACGCCAAGGAGAATCGCAAAGACATTCGCCGGTTTTCTACTCCTGCCATAGACATGCTCGTACAGTAC
>JBEQLC010000224.1:0-3369 GCA_040326175.1 Desulfobacteria bacterium
TAGATTCGCTCGCTAACCCCGCAGCCCGCGAAGCACTGCCGTCAGGCAGAACCTGCGGGGAATGCGCTCGCTGTTGCGGTTCAACAGGGTAAATCATTGCGACGTACGATAAGTACGCCTCATTCCTCAAGAGTCGCACGCCTTGCATCTGGAGCTTTTTACCGTGCCGTCTGTTTGCTGATCTTTTGCGAGACCGTCAAATAGGTTGGCCGCTTGGGGATACAAAGGTTGCACTCAGGCCGACCGTATATCTATGAATTCACTGGTCATACCATCGCCTGCCAAGATTAATCTCTTTCTCAAGGTGGTTGGGAAACGGCCAGATGGATATCATGAAATCATAACGCTCCTCTGCCGGATTGGTCTATTCGACACTGTAGCCCTTGCCTTTAATCAATCGACCATAAGCGTCGAGTGCGCTCATCCCCGAGTACCGGAAGACAAAAGCAATCTCGCCCACCGGGCCGCTTCACTTTTTCTTGACGCCCTGTCAATACACGATGGCGTGGCCATTTTCATTGACAAGGTAATACCTGTGGCCGCAGGCCTCGGTGGAGGCAGTAGCAATGCTGCTGCCGTGCTGATGGGGCTGAACCAACACTATGGGCTTCCTCTCGCAGATCGGGAGCTTATGGGGATTGCACTTAAGGTTGGAGCCGATGTTCCCTTTTTCTTGGTCAGGCATTCGGCAATTGCCCGTGGGATTGGAGACCATTTGGAGGTGTACAAAGATGTGCCGCCGCTGTCCGTGGTCTTGGTGCGACCCACATTTGAGGTATCAACGTCGTGGGTTTACAAAAACTTAAGTTTAGGATTGACAAATTGTGAAAAAAGTTTTAAATATCACTGCTTTGAAGACGGCTTCTCCAAGGTCGATGACCTTTTGTGTAATGATTTAGAGCAAGTAACCATCAGGAAGTTTCCTCAGATCAAAATCGTCAAACGGGCCCTCATCGATCTCGGTGCCGAAACTGCGCTTATGTCCGGGAGCGGGCCAAGTGTGTTTGGTCTGTTCAAGGATAGGCATCAGGCCAAAAAGGCCTTTCACAGCATCAGAGATCGAGGAGAATGGGATACATTTCTGGTGGACGTATTGCGTCCCTGACGAACATGTTGGGGTGTCGTCAAGTGGTAAGACACAGGATTTTGGTTCCTGCATTCGGAGGTTCGAATCCTCCCACCCCAGCCAGATAAACTATTGTTATTGTTTGCGTTTGGCGCTGGGGAATCAGTGCCGGATTATCTTTGTGGCCTCGAGGTTTGGTCGATCATTTGTGGTGATATATGCACAGCCTTGTCGTGTTTGCTGGAAACTCTAATCCCGACCTAGCCGGGAATGTTTGCCGTCACATCGGTATTGGGTTGGGTGATGCCGAAGTAAAGAGATTCAGTGACGGTGAAGTTCAGATAGAGATCCGGGAGAACGTGCGGGGCAAAGATGTTTTTGTATTGCAGTCCACGTGTGCTCCAGTCAATGAACATTTGGTTGAACTATTGCTGATGATTGATGCTTTCAAACGTGCATCAGCCCGACGCATTACGGTGGTAATACCCTATTACGGGTATGCCCGTCAGGACAAGAAGATAGCGCCGCGTGTGCCGATTAGCGCCAAGTTGGTGGCGGACCTGATTGAAGTGGCCGGCGCCAACCGTGTAATTACGATGGACCTGCATGCCGGGCAGATTCAGGGTTTTTTCAATATTCCCGTGGACAATCTTTTTGCGGCGCCGGTTCTTCTACAGTATATCAAAAACAACTTCAAAAATGATACGGTCGTCGTTTCTCCGGACGCCGGTGGCGCTGAAAGGGCACGGGCCTTTGCCAAGCGCCTTGATAGCCTGATGGCCATCATCGACAAACGACGTGACGCCCCAAACAAGGCTGAAGCCATGAACGTCGTGGGTGATGTTGACGGAAAGATCGCGATTATCCTGGATGACATGGTCGACACAGCGGGTACGCTCACTCAGGCTTCTCTGGCCTTGAAAAAACGCGGGGCTTCGGAGATTCACGCTTGTTCTGCACATGCGGTCCTTTCAGGTCCGGCTGTGGAGCGGATTACTGATTCAGAGATTTCAAGCCTTGTGGTTACCGATACGATCCCTATGGGTGACAAGGCCAGGGAGTGTGGCAAGATTCGAGTATTGTCCGTGTCCAAACTCTTGGGCGAGGCGATTCAACGCAGTCACACAGGGAGTTCGGTCAGCTCCCTATTTGTTTAGACGCGTTCCCGCAGATATAAGAATAGATATATGGAGAATGAAATCAAGGAGGCAAACCATTGGAAATATTTGATCTAAAAGCCACCCAGAGAAATACCGTTGGCAAGGGTCCGGCAAGGGCACTCAGGCGTGAGGGCCTGATTCCAGCGGTATTGTATGGCCCCAAAAGAGAGTCTATGTCGCTGACTGTTTCCCCGATGGATCTGGAGAAGATCTACAAGGATAGCGGAACCGAACAGGTGGTTCTAAAACTTGTCATCGAGAACGGCGCAACGCAGAACGTCACGGTGCTGGTGAAAGAGGTGCAGACCTCGCCCGTGACCCGGCAATATCTTCACATCGATTTCTTAGAAATATCTTTGGATGAGGAGATTGTGGTAAGGGTGCCGGTTGAGGTCACAGGGAAGTCAATGGGGATAGAGCGGGGCGGCTTCTTGCAGTTGGTCCGCCACGAACTAGAAGTATCATGTCTTCCTATGGACATGCCCGAAAAGATCGAAGTCGATATAGCAGACCTCGACATAGGGGATGCCATACACGTTGAAGACATTACGCTGGATGATAGAATAAAGATGTTGTCTGAACCGGGCCATACGGTGCTCACGGTTGTCGCACCTACTGTGGAGGAAGAAGAGTTGCCTGAAGAGGAAGAAGAACTTGAAGAAGGTGAAGAGGCGGCGGAAGGAGAGGAAGGGGAACCCGAAGCCACCCGGGAGGCTTCTGACGAATAGCAGCGGATGCCAGAACACAGGTTTCAGCTGATCGTGGGGTTAGGCAATCCCGGGGCGGCGTACCGACTGACCCGGCACAACGTTGGATACATGGTTGTTGATCGGCTGGCACTCAGACACGGGATTTCGCTGGATCGACAGAGATTTAAGAGCGATTTTGGTTCCGGCAAAGTGGATGGCCGGCATGTGATCCTTGCCAAGCCCATGACATTTATGAATCTGAGTGGCCCGTCGGTCAGGGACCTGGCAACTTCGTTCGACTTGGACACCGAAAAAGTCTTGGTGATTCATGATGACATAGATGTTGTATTTGGCAAAATCAAAATAAAGGAGAAAGGAGGGGATGCAGGACATAATGGCGTGAGGTCTCTGATCGTCGCATGGGGAAGCGATGAATTTGTCCGAATCCGCATCG
>JBEQLC010000225.1:0-3336 GCA_040326175.1 Desulfobacteria bacterium
CAACAGGTCTCCGTATGGTTTTTTCCCCTGATGACAGTCTCCCAGTCCGAGGAGGGATTTGAGCGCACATACCAGGGATCGAGTCTGCTTTTCCTTTACCCCCTTGTCCTTACTCCAGGGAAAAAGGCACAGCTTCAGATTCAACTCGACCTTATCAAATTATAAAATTGCTTGGTAACGATCAAGAGATTTGGAACCTGAAAGGGCAAGCGACCAAGTTTGAACTCATTTGCTGTGTGTTTCGTCACCACTCAGCCGCTTTAAAAGATAAGTGTAGATGTCTCTAACCTTCAGATCCATATCCGTGCCGCTCTGGGCGCACGTCAGATGGATCAGACACTTGGGACAAGCTGTGATAAGGGTTCGTGCTCCCGTTTGTGCGGCTTCCTGAAGCCGTTCCATTTGCATCGCTTTGGAACAACTTGAACACTCCATCCAGGCACTGGTTCCGCAACAAAGCGCATTTTCCCTATTCCGTTCCATTTCTACAAATTGTGTTTCAGGAAGGAATTGAAAAAGCTGTCGGGGCGGTTCGTAGATTCCTGAACAACGCCCCAGTCGACATGGATCATGGTAAGTGATCGTGGCGTCAGATGACGGCTCAAAAGTCAGTCCTGCACCCGGTAGTTCACGTGCCAGAAATTCTGTCATATGCACTACTTCAAAGGGGAGATCTCCAAAATATTTCGGATAGTAGTTTTTAAAGGTGAAATAACCTTCCGGGCAACTGAAAAGCACTGTCTTAGCACCAGAGGATTTAATCACTTCAACGTTCCATGAAGCTAACTTGCGAAAAACAGCCTCATTTCCGCTCCACAAAGCATCGTGGCCGCAGCAGCGTTCATGGTTGCTGATGACGGGCTCCACTCCCATCTTATTCAGCAATATGAGCACACTTTGCGCGGTCTCAAGGGGGAACAAATTTAGATAACGGAACGTCACATCAAAATAAGGCAGACACCCCACAAAATAAAAGTACTCCCCGGTGTCATGAAAAGCCCCAACTTTCTCTGCCCACCCGGTACGCTGCTGTTTTATGTTCCGGGTTTGCAAGCTGGCGATGGCTTGAAGAATGCCATGATGACTTTCATTGGGAGAATTTCCTGCTTTTCGGGCCTCCTCTCGATGAGAACGAATGAATTCCGGGAAATCAATGTCCGCAGGACAGCGCTCGCTACACTGCGCGCAACTCAAGCACGCCCAAATTTCACGGCCGTGGAGCAGGCTCCCGTCCGGTTCTATCGTCGCTCGTTTGATGATCTGTCTCGGTGAAAAATTAGAAAGCTCACGGGTTACGGGACAGCTTCCAGAGCACATGCCGCATTCAATACAAAAGTCTGTTTGTTTCCGGGTAAGTTGCATGGTCTATTCCAACAGGCCTAAGCTATCTGGTGTAGATTCGAGTTCCCATTCCCATTTTCTGTGATCGGTGAAAGGATTGTCTCCGAGTTCTTTGAGTAACTGAACAAAAGAACGGATCTCTTCGGCAAATGCAGCCCCCTCGGAAGCTGAAATCCACTTCAGGCGCAGGCGGCGCTCATCCACCCCAAGAAGCCTGAGTATTTCCCAGGTTTCTTCAATCACCTTTTGACATCTTGCATTACCATCCAGGTAATGACAGTCTCCAATGTGTCACCCGGATACCAATACCCCGTCTGCTCCCTTAAGAAAAGCCCTGAGCAGGAAGCCATGGTGCACTCTCCCAGTACACATAAGGCGGATCAAGCGTACATTCGTTGGGTATTGCATTCGCGAGACCCCGGACAGATCAGCCCCAGCATAAGCGCACCAGTTGCACACAAAAGCCACAATTCTAAGTTGTTCTATAGAAGACATGAAAATTCCTTTAAGGATGGTTAGATGGATTCTTCGATCATCGCATTGATTTGTTCATCTTGGAAATGCGCTAATGACGACGCTCCTGTGGGGCAGACCACATTACAACCCCCACATCCCGTGCATAGCGCCTCTGTCACTACTGCCTGCTTACGGCCACCTTCTACCTCTTTCACTTTGATTGCCTCAAAACAACAAACTTCCTCGCATTCTCCACAAGCCCGGCAACGACCTGAATCCACATGGTTTATCATGCCTTCGGCCACAATTTCTTTCTTTGATAGTACAATAATTGCCCGTAAAGCCGCTCCACGAGCCTGCGCAATGCTTTCGTTGGCAAATTTAGGGCCTTGGGACAGGCCACAGAGATAAAAGCCTGCTGTAGCAAAATCGAGGGGTCTGAGTTTGGGATGTGCTTCCATAAAAAAACCATCTTGATCAAGGGGGAGACGCATGACCTCAGTGAGCTGCTTGCTTTCTTCACCGGGTCGGATAGCCGCGCTCAAAACTAAAAGGTCTGCTTCCAGATGAATAGGAGTTTGCAACTGAGCATCAAATACTGAAATACTAAGGAGGTCATCTTGGGACGTCACTTTGGGTTTCTGTTCTCTTTCAAATCGATAAAAACGAACGCCCTGCTGACGCGCCTTCAGATAATAGATTTCCTTAAAACCATAGGTGCGAATATCCCGATATAGAACCGAAACCTGGGCATTGGGGTTGATTGTTTTCAACTTCAAACTGTTTTTAATGGCAGCCGTACAGCAAACCCGACTACAATACAGATAATCTGGTTCGCGAGAACCGACGCACTGAATCATCGCCACCCGCTTAAATTGCTTTACCTCCTCGGGTTGTGACACCAGCATCGCTTCAAATTCCTTTTGCGTTATCACCCGAGGATGCTGTCCATAAAGATATTCCGAGGGTTTATACTCCTGCCCACCGGAAGCCACAAGCACAACGCCGTGTGAGACGGCTTCGGACGTTCCATTAACAGAAAGAGTAGAGGTGAAATTCCCGCAACTTCCTGAAAACGAAGAAACTTCCGCTTCTTTGTACACAGTGATCAGTGGGTGATCTTCAACTTTCTTAATGAGTTCTTCTATGTACTGGGCGGGATTGGCACCATCTTCAGTGTAGTAAAGCGTGCGTGCGTTACCCCCCAATTCCGCGGTTCGTTCCACCAAAATGGCAGGGAACCCTTGTTCCGAAACGGAAAGCGCTGCGGTGAGTCCAGCCAGCCCGCCCCCGATCACCAGTGCGGTTTGAATTATTTCATAAGAAGTTTCATAAAGCGGCTTCAGGAGGCGAGCCCTGAAAACAGACATACGCACCAAATCTTTTCCCTTTTCCGTTGCAGATTCCGGTTCTGCCTGATGGACCCAGGAATCTTGTTCCCGAATATTCGCCAGTTCAAAGAGATAAGGATTGAGCCCCGCTTCCCGCAATGTATTCCTAAACAGGGGTTCATGGGTCCGAGGTGTACACGCTGCCACC
>JBEQLC010000226.1:0-3333 GCA_040326175.1 Desulfobacteria bacterium
TTCACAGAAGACTCCCTTGTGCAATGGCTCGGGAAACACGACATTGCCCCTTATCGGGCTGGCCAGATCCTCAGGTCGATCTACCACCGAGGCGTCTCTTCTTTTTCGGATATGACAGATCTTTCCAAGGATCTCAGGGGTTTTCTTTCCGAGAGGCTGGTCATAACCAGGCTTGAAACAGAACGGGTCCAAACCTCACGGGATGGTTCTATGAAATACCTTTTCCGTTTGAGAGACCGCCAACATGTCGAAAGCGTCTTGATTCCGGAACCTGGCCACTGGACACTCTGCATATCGACCCAGGTAGGCTGTGCCATGGGCTGTAAGTTCTGCCTCACCGGCCGGGGCGGACTGGTGCGGAATCTTGAGCCTGCGGAAATCGTCAATCAGGTCTGCGCAGTGAGAGAGGACCTTCAAGGGCCGGACCCCCTGACCAACATCGTTCTCATGGGCATGGGAGAACCACTTGCCAACTACGAGAACGTGGTGCAGGCCATCAGGACCATTGCAGGAAATAACGGTCTTCAGTTTTCGAGTCGCCGTGTCACCCTTTCTACAGCCGGGCTGGTTCCGAGGATAGATGATCTGGGACGGGACGTGATGGTTAACTTGGCCGTCTCCCTCAACGCGGCAGACGACGCCACTCGAAGCAGGTTGATGCCCATCAACAGGACCTATCCGATTGAGATGGTGCTTTCAGCCTGCAGAAGGTTTCCGCTTCCCCCTCGCCGAACGATCATGTTCGAATATGTTCTGATTGCCGGCGTAAACGACGCGCCCTCGGATGCAGAGCGTTTGGCAAGACTCTTGAGGCCCTTACGAGCCAAGATTAATCTGATACCCTTTAACCCGTTCGAGGGGACCGACTTCAAGACGCCTGAAGAAGATGCAATCCTGGCCTTTCAAGAGGTTCTCCAGAATCGTCACTATACCGTTATCATCCGTCACAGCAAGGGAAGTGACATCTGCGCGGCCTGTGGGCAGCTCAGCCCGAGGTCATGATACCCTGATCCACATTTCTGAGATGGGTTCTAGTGTCATGTCCCGGGAAATTAGTTGCGTTACGATGAGGTTGGCTGATAGCTCATAGGGAATGAAGGTTGGTGTCTCGGTGGCCTTTGAGCTTTCAGCTTACAGCGTGAATTCCCATCCCTCTTGAGCAGCAAAGGTGTTCGGAAAATCCTTTCGGGCCTCTTCCAATAAGCCGTCGATAGTGTCGTCAGAGAGGGAGGCGTCGAAGTGAAAAAGGTGGAGCTGACCGACATTGGCGGCCTTGGCAATCTTGATCCCTTCCTCGTATGTACTGTGGCCCCAGCCCACACGCCCTTTATACTGTTCTGGGGTATAAGCAGCGTCGTAAATCATAATGTCGGCATGATCAGCCAATTCCAGGAGGGTCGGATCGGGGGCCGAATAATGTTCCGTATCTGTCGCATATACGATCGATTTTCCTTGACTGGATATTCTGTATCCAAATACGCCTGCCGGATGGTTTAACCTGCGATTTGTTATCTCCATGCCATTGACGTCCAGGATTTGACCACGTTTTAGGTTCGTAAATGCCAGCTTACAAGGCATTTCTGCCATCGAGACAGGAAAGTTCTGATACTCCTGTTGCTGTCTCAGCGTATCCTCAAGACTCACGCCGGCGATAGAAGGGCCGTAAAGTTCAAAAGAATTCCCGGGGATATAAGCTGGTATGAAGAAGGGAAAGCCCTGGATATGATCCCAGTGGAAATGACTGAACAGGAAGGCACCTTTTCCGCGCCCCCGACCAAAAGGGGTACTCATGAGTTCATTACCAAGAACTCGCAGACCTGTGCCGGCGTCTAATATCAGCAGACTATCGGAGCTCCAGACCGCCACACAGAGCGTATTCCCCCCGTATTTTACGGTACTGGGGTCTGGAGCAGGAATAGAGCCTCTTACGCCATAGTACTTGATCTTCACGACTTATACCCCTCATTCTTTTCTAACAAAGGGGACCCGGAGTGTCAAGGTGGAGATTTTAGCATGGGCGTTTGTCTGGCTAGTTCTTTCCCTGCCGATTCAATTGTGTTATAGGGCACGAAAGACTGGAGCACTGCCTACCGTGCATGGCTGCTACAACAGAACAGGCCATATTGCACAGGGCTGTGCCATTCGATTTATGAAACTTCACAAGCTATCTGTTCTACAATCGCTCTTTGTCGCAGGCTTGGTTATCTCTAATATCATCGCAGCCAAGGTCATTGTTATCTGGAAACTGGTGGTTCCCGCTGCCATCATTATCTATCCGATCACTTTTCTTGCCACAGATATTATTGGAGAGTTATACGGAAAAAAGGAGGCCGACCGAACCGTGTGGTATGGGCTCCTTGCCTCTGTCTTTGCCATGATAATAGTGTACGCCGGGATGCTCCTTCCAGCAGCTCCATTCATGCAGAAGCAGCAGGCCGCATATGAGTTACTCCTGGGTCCCAACCGCAGAATCGTGCTTGCATCTTTGCTCGCCTACATATGTTCTCAAAATCATGATGTGTGGGCCTTCCATTTCTGGAAGCGTCTAACTAAGGGACGTTATAAGTGGCTCCGTAACAACCTCTCCACAATGACCAGTCAGCTAATTGACTCGGTGATCTTTATTGGACTAGCCTTCTGGGGGGTTGTTCCTCATTTGGGGAAAATGATCCTGGGGCAGTATGTTCTGAAGCTGTTGATCGCCCTTCTGGACACGCCCCTATTCTATGCATTGACCAAAGAAAGGAGGCGTCATGGACATACCTGAAATGCAAAAGGCGCTGCTTGACAACATCAAGAGCCCTGACACAATAGACCCGGGTTTGCTTCAGGTGCTCGACTACGATTACAGAACGCAGAGAGGTATTGAGATCAAGATTGACCAGCCGGAATTTACTTCTGTGTGTCCTATATCAGGTCTTCCGGACTTTGGGTGTATCACGATTCGATACAAGCCTAATGACAAGATTATTGAGTTGAAGTCGCTGAAGTATTACCTGGTGCAGTATCGTAGCGTCGGCATCTTTTACGAACATGTGGTGAATCGAATCCTGGAGGATCTGGTTGCCTGTGTGCACCCCAAGTTTATGGAGGTAGTGGGGACCTTCACGCCTCGGGGCGGCATTACCACCACCGGACGGGTGGAATACAGGGAGGACGGATAGTGCCTTAGAGGTAAGACCCTATGGCTGATTACGAAATTAGGCCGATCGGCCGGGTCCGGTCTCCGTTAATAGATAGGGACCAGGCCCCACATCAGGGCCGACCTGCAGGTGTGGAAGCAGAACTTGTCATAGAGGAGAAGTTCTTGCAGGGCCTGGACGGTATTCAGGC
>JBEQLC010000227.1:0-3331 GCA_040326175.1 Desulfobacteria bacterium
GTAACGCTCGCACAGTTCCCTGTTGTCTTTCGAGGAGTAGATCCACTTGAGTCTATCCTTCTCGTCCATCACCACTCCTTTACATTTGGCAGGTAAACGATTAGTCAGGAGTTTTCCTCAGCATGTGGATTCGTTTTTTCAAGACCAGTTTTACTTTTTGGCCGTCTTCAAAGATTCCTTTGTGTTGAGGATCTGATTCGTCTACATATACGGTTTGATCCCCAACGGCAATGGTAAGCCGCATGATCGAGCCGATGTACATGCCAAACTCCACCCTCCCTTCAAGGACATTCTCCCTATCAGACAATTCTTTTTCCGCGCTTACAATATCTATTGATTCCGGCCTTACCACCGCCTTTAGTCTGTCCCCAACAGATACTGGAAACGGAGGAATTTCCACCTTAAGATTTGTTTGAGAGATTTTGAAGGTCATCTCGTCCCCGGAAAAATCAATGACTTCTCCAGGGAAAAAGTTGATATGACCAATGAAATTAGCCACAAATTCGTCTGTGGGATGCTCGTAGATCTCAGTGGGGGAACCAATCTGTTTAACTACGCCGTGGTCCATTACCACCAGCAGGTCGGAGATGGACATGGCCTCCTCCTGGTCATGGGTCACAAATATGACCGACAACCCAAGCCTCCGCTGGAGCTTCCGAACCTCCTCTCGCATGGAAACGCGAAGGTTGGCATCCAGGTTGGACAGAGGCTCATCCAGAAGGAGGATTTTGGGGTGGAGGCTCAGGGCTCTGGCAAGGGCCACCCGCTGTTGCTGACCGCCGGATAGTTCGTGGGGCTTTCTATCCCCCAGGCCGTCCATTTGAACCAGGGCAAGAAGCCGTTCAACCTCTGCATCGATCTCCTGTTTCGACTTTTTCCTTACCCGCAAGCCAAATCCGATATTATGGGCAACCGTCATGTGAGGGAAAAGAGCATAAGCCTGGAAGACCATGGCGGTGTCACGTCCGTTTGGAGGCATGTTGGTAATATCCTCACCGTCAAGGATGATCTGCCCTTCGTCCAATTCGGCAAAACCGCTGATAGTTCTAAGCAGGGTTGTCTTGCCACAGCCGCTCGGCCCAACGAAGGTTACCAGCTTTCCTCGCTCCAGAGAAAATGAAATATTATTTACGGCTACGAGGTTGCCGAATCTCTTGGTAACGTTTCTTAATTCAAGAACTGGAGAATCATTTCCATTTGCCATATCTGCTATCCTGTCAGAAAATTGTAGTTTTGGTGTAGTGGGCGAGAAGCTTTAGACCACCCAGACAGATCATGACCACGGCGATGAGCATAACCGAAATGGCGCACGCCATTCCGAGAAACCCTTCCTCGGCAACTGCAAGAATGTAAAGGGAGGCAAGATTGTTGCCCGGCGTAATCAGAAAGATCACTGCACTCACGGCGATCATGCCTACCATGAAGGTATAAACAAAGCCGGCGGCGAGAGCCGAGCTGATTAGAGGGAGTACGACCCTGGTAAAGGTTCGAAAAGAGCTAGCCCCCATATCAATGGCAGCCTCTTCGATGGCAATATCTATCTGGTGAAGCTTGGCCACTCCCGCCTCCAGACTTACAGACAGATTCCTGGCGGCCTCATTGATGATCAGTATTATGAATGTTCCGGTTAGCTTCAAGGGCGGAGAATTGAAGAAGAGGATATAGCCAATCCCCATGACAGTTCCAGGCACGGCAAAACCGAGAAGGGCCATGAATTCCACCACTCTTTTCAAAGGAATACGCTTGCGGACAAGAATGTACGATAGGGTAACACCAAAAATGGGAGCAATGAGGGCGGCGCTAAAGGCAAACTTCAGGCTGGTGACCAGAGACCTCAACCCGTTGGTGCTCTGAAAATGCTCCAGGGTAAAGCTGTTGTCGATCATCAAAATCTTGGTAAAAGCCCCGATTAAAATCATCCCGAAGCAGGTGATAATCATGAGTGATACGGGAATGGCTACCGCCATCATGGGGTAAAATATCTTCGAACTAATCCTCCTCTCTTCAACTTGCTGCGGTTTCCCCCCGATAGTTGTGTATTCCCTCCCCTTGAGGATGTATTGGTGAATAACGAACATGATCAGGCTTGGCAGGACCAGGAAAACGCAGAAAACTGCAGCCATCTCCAGGTTGTTCTCACTTATCCATAGAAAGTAGGCATCCGTGGCCAGAAAGGATACCCCGCCGCCGATGAGCATGGGGTTTCCAAAGTCGGCGATGGACATTATGAAAACGAGAAGGGCTGCCTTCAGGATTCCCGGAGCTGACAGGGGAATGGTGACCTTGAAAAGAATATCCACCCCGCTCGCTCCCATATCGCTTGCAGCTTCATCCAAATGGGAACCGATGGATCTCAAGACATTTTCAATCAGCAAATAGCCCAGAGGGAGGAAGGTAATCATCTGGGCGGTGATGACACCCGGCCAGCCGTACAAGTTAAACGGCAGATGTAAGAGCCTGGTGAGAATTCCCATCCGCCCACCGATCAAAATAAGGGACAAGGCAAATATGAATGGTGGGGCTATGAGAGGGAGAAGTCCGAGTACTCGCAAAGGTGCCTTGATGAAACCAGGACCGTGCAGGCCAAGGTAAGCAAAGCAAAACGCAACAAAAACGACGATGGTCGTTGTGACTATTGCCAGGACAATACTATTCTTCAGGGCCCTGTAATAATAGCTCTTTGAAAAAAACCTACCATAAGTGGCAAGGCTCTTGATTGTCTCCTGCCCCAATTCGTACTTTATGTTTTCTACAGATAAATCGAAGGTTCCTTGGAGCTTCTGCAATGCCCTCTTGATGTCGTTCAAACCCCTGAGATCGTCCCAGTCTCTGCGAAACCTGACAACCACGACAGAGCTCTCCTCATCGGTAAGCTCTCGGGTTTCTTCAACTCCTTCGATAGATCTAATTGCGCCGAGAATCGGTCCGGTTACCAGTTCTTTGAAATCCGCCCTGTTTGAGACCTTACTCTGACAGCGAACAGTAACGGTCGGATAGGTGACGGTGAAGCTCTTTAGCAATACGGAACCAACGGGGAAGACAATGAAAAGAAGGATGAGGATTACCGCCACAGAGGTCAGAGCTGCAAGCCCGGGTCTGCGCAGAAAATGCCGGGTATCGCTGGCTAGCTCATGTAAAAAGCTGTTTTGGAGAGACAAGCTCATACTGGCGTCCAGATCCGCCACTCACCCCAAGCCCTCTCCCTTCTGGGGGGAGAGTGATATTCCTGTTTTGCGGCCTCTTAACCTGGAATGGAGAGAGGGATAGGGCGACAAGGGGAGGTAAATGACTAATTGAAAAACGGAGAAATAAGAGGCCCCTGTTTTCTCCG
>JBEQLC010000228.1:0-3314 GCA_040326175.1 Desulfobacteria bacterium
ATTCATGAAATATCCGGGTTAGGTAACGCCCTACGTGTAACTCTACTGCTACCTTTCTCAGCTGTTTTGATCTACGCTTTTTTGGTCTTCTTCCTCAGGATTTCGAGCACTTCTTCTGGTGGGTTGTTCGCCAGGATCTCTCTGAACTGGGTGCGATAGTTTTTAACCAGGCTTATACCCTCAATTATGATGTCGTACACTTTCCATTCACCGTCTTTGAGATACACCCTGTAATAAATCGGGATCTCAACGGATTTCGTAATGATGTGGGTTTGGACTTCGGCTTTTTTTTTCGAAAGCATGGTTTCTTTACCAAAAGTCACCTTCTCGTCCGTGTAGGCGAGAATTCTGTCCAGGTAAGCCTTTTCCAAAATTGATCGGTAAAGCTGGACGAATTCTTTTTTCTGGTCACCGTTGAATTTTCGCCAATTTCGACCTAGTGTGAGCCTGGAAAGTGCGACATAATCAAACATTTCATCTGCAATAGCCTCAATCTTTTCTTGCTTGGCTTCTTTGTTGGCTTCGCCTTGCAGAGCCGGATCACGCAGAACTCTAAGCACTTCGTTCACATGTCCCTTTACGGTGTCAAAAGGCACACCCGCACGTACATGAAGCGGAATAATCAAAAGAACTAGGAGAATGAATCCCACAAGCAGTTTTTTCATGGCTCACCCCTCAGATTTTGTCTATTTCTCAACGTCTCCGAAAGCATACTTGCTGATGAGTTCCTGGATGTCAGTTGGCGATTCGGTCTCGGTGATGGTTCCGCCCGGTTGCAGCAGTTCGTCCGTCCCCCCCCCGGGATCGATACTGACGTATCTGTCGCCGATCAAACCTTCCGTTTTTATGGAGGCGATGGCATCATCATAAATCTTTATCCCCTTGTTAATTCTAAATTTCACCACCGCCATCTGATTCTCTTGATCCATGGTGAGTCCGTCCACCCGTCCGATTTCAATACCGAGCATCTGTATGGAGCTGCCGGCTCTAAGGCCGGACACCGAGGTGAACCGGGCAAGTAGTGAGTAAGAGTCGTCGCCGAGAAGGCCGACATTGCCCAGTTTTACGGTCATGTACCCCACACAAAACAGCCCGATGACGACAAAAATGCCGACCGCAGTTTCCATGGCATATTTCTTCATTTCTGTTTACCTCCGCAGCTCGCACTGGAATCGTGCGATTTCTTCCTGTCTAAATTTGGCGAACTCTATGATGGATTCCATTTCTACAAAAGGTTTCCCCTGGGCCAGCCCGGCAAGAATGGTGAAGTCAATACACTCTGTAGAGTCCGTTTCCTTCTGAGCAACAGACTCAATGTCCCGGATTCCTCTATCTTGAAAATCCTTGGCGAAATCCTCCAGGATGCGCCCAGCTTCATCCAGATCAGAGTAGGGGAGCACCGTGACAAATTCATTGATGCTATGACGGGTGGAAAATCCCCCCACCGCACCGAAGTGTTTGTCAATATATGCACCCAGGGCTCTTATGATTTCTTGCGCCGCGGTGTGACCTAAGACATTACTTATTGCTTCCAGTTCCTCCAGAGTAAAGAGGACAATGGCGTAGGTCTCATCTCTCCGTTTACGGCTCAAATCCGTTTGGTATCTGACCTTAAAATGCCTCTGGGAGTACAGCCCGGTCAATTCTTCCTGGAAGCCCTCCAGGCTCTGGATGACTTCATCTTTGAAGGGATGTTCAAACTCATCGAGTTCTTCTGGAGTGCCCTGAAAAACGATCTTGCCATTATAGAGGGCGAGAATACGGTTTGAGATGAAAAAAACGTCAGGAATTTCATGACTGATCAAGATCGCGGTAAAGCCCAATTTCCTCTGATATTCAGCGATCATGGCCAGGATGGCATTCTTGCGTACGGGATCCTGCCCGGTGGTGGGTTCGTCGAAAAGAACAATGGTGGGATCTGTAACCAGGGCACGGCTCAAAGCCACCCGCTTCTGCATACCGCCGGAGAGCTCCGACGGATACTTGTAGGCTACTTCGGTAAGCTCAGTCTGTTCGATTCTCGCCATCACCCTGCGCTCGATTTCAGTCTTGCTCAAATCCATTGTCTGCTGCAGTGGCAAGGCAACATTGTCGTAGACCGTCATCGAGTCGAAAAGGGCGTTGTTTTGAAACATATAGCTGACCTGGACTCTGTAGGCATCCCACTCACTCTTCTTCAGGCTTCCTATGGGATTTTCCCGGAACAGGACGCTGCCTTCATCCGGCGAAAGCAGGCCGATGATGTGCTTGAGAAGGACGCTTTTGCCCGTGCCGCTCTTGCCTATGATAGTCGAGATCTGGCCTTCGTAGATTCTTAAATTGACCTGATCGAGAATCGTCCGGGAACCGAATCGTTTGGTCACGTTTTTGAATTCGATGAGAGGGGTTTCCATAGTTATTGCTAAATGAGAAATGAGGTTACAGCATAGTCCGCCACAAGAATGAGCACGCACGATAGGACAACGGCCGAAGTTGTGGAAAGACTAACACCTTTGGCACCGTAGCTGTCCGTGCGCATGTGGGTGAAGTAGCCCTGGTAGCAGCAGACAGTGGTAACAATGATGGCGAATACCAGGGCCTTGATAAAACCGTCGGTGATGTCCTTCATCTCCACGCTGGACTGCACGCGGTGAAAGTAGGTGCCGGCATTTATACCCAGCAGCATGACCCCGGAGACATAGCCGCCAAGGATGCCGACGAGGTCAAACAGAGCCGTGAGTAAAGGAAAGCTGATGATCGCGGCGACGATTCGTGGGCTGATCAGGAACTTGAGCGGGTCAATACGCATGGTGTCCAGGGCGTCGATCTGCTCGGAGATGCGCTGGATTCCGATCTCGGCGGTCATGGCGGAGCCTGCCCGGGCGGTAATCATAATGGCTGTGAGCACGGGCCCCAGTTCCCTGACCAGAGAAAGGGCCACCAATGTGCCGAGCGCCCCTTGGGCGCCGAACTTAACCAGGGCATGGTAAGATTGAAGGCCGAGGACCATACCGGTGAAAAAACCTACCAGCATGATGATCGTTATGGACTTGGCGCCGATGTAGTAAATTTGTTGAATAATGGAGGGTATCTGTTTGGGCCGGAAGATCATGATACAAGCCTTACCGAAAAAAATGGTTGCGGCTCCCATATGATCGACCCAACCGATTACTTTCCTGCCGAAACCAGCAAAGGGCCGGGTGAGAAACGTACCCGGCTGCCCAGTGCCTTCGTTTGCACCTGGATCTTGATCATGAGAATTAGTAGTCACTTACGAGGCTCCCGTTGTGCATGGATTGTCAGTCTTTACCCTAATGTTGCAAACCTACTCCGTG
>JBEQLC010000229.1:0-3301 GCA_040326175.1 Desulfobacteria bacterium
AGCAGATAGTATTTTTCCTTACCCGGGTCTTCTTCTACCTGAAACAGCCCGTTCTGGTCCCAGATCTTATGCCACTTGAGTTCAACAAAACTAGGTTTGTATTCCTTTTCCATACTTTTCTTCTTTCAACAAACTCCAGCAGTGCGCTATCCAGAATCACGTGATATGGGATATGAGATATGAGATATCAAGAACCGCACATCACACATCAACGCTTATCAAGTCTCAATCATAACAGCCCGTGAATCAAACACCGGACCGTCGGTGCAGGCATGAAAATAGGCCCCGGCATTGTCAGCTTTTTCCACGGCACACCCCAGGCAGACCCCAAAGCCGCAGGCCATCACCGTTTCCAGTGAAATCTGACACGGCACATTGAAGATTGCGGCTATGTCACTGAGTTTCTTAAGCATGGCCTGGGGCCCGCACGCATAGATCATATCCGGCTTTCCTTCAGACCCCAGGGCCTTTTCAACCAGCAACGTGACGAAACCCTCTTCACCTACACTGCAGTCTTCCGTTGTAATGCGCACTTCGGCGCCTAGGGCCTCAAGATCTTCTTTGCAGAGGATATCATTTGCAGAGCACCCGCCCAGGAAGACAGTGGGTTTAGCCATCCCCTTCTCTGCAAGGTCAAGCACAAGGTAGTAAAGTGAAGCAATTCCTATCCCCCCTGCCACTATGAATACATCCTGCATGTCTTCTGCATTGGAGAAGCCGTTTCCCAGGGGGCCTAGTATGTCTATGACGTCTCCGGCTACCATTTCAGACATAGCGGTAGTTCCCTCTCCTACAACTTTGTACAAGAGCTCAAACCCGCTGACCTGATTTCCGTCCGTAAGGCGATTGTGGACAGAAAAGGGGCGACGCAGGAGCGGAGACTGCTGGCCGGGGACCTTTACCATAACGAACTGGCCAGGCCGCGCCATCTGGGCGAGCTCAGGGAAGGCCAGGCCCATTCGAAAATAACCTGGCCTCACCTGCACGTGATGCAAAATCTTCACTTCTTTTTGAAATATCTGTTTCATATTACAGACAATAATGAGACTTGGAAACCAGGATCTAAAAAGATTATCACGAAAGCACGAAAGCAAATAAAGTCTGTGAGAGATGCAATTACTTGGTCTGCCTCATTCCCGATAATTTGCCAAGATCTTCTCAATAATCTTTGTGGTGGAAGCACCCTCTGTGAGAGGAACCCGAACCACGCGTCCACCATGTTCCTCCACAACCTCTTTCCCCACGATGGCATCCTCTTCCCAGTCCGATCCCTTGACCAGGACATCGGGCAGCAAGGCACGGATCGTCTCCAACGGATCCGGCTCGTCGAAAAGGGTGACGAAGTCGACACATGCCAGTGCAGCCAGGACCTCCGCGCGTTCATCCTCAGGCACCACCGGACGGCTTGGCCCCTTGATCTCATGCACAGATCGGTCGGAATTGACCCCAATCACAAGGACATCCCCCTCCGCCCTGGCCGCTTCCAGGTATCGCACGTGCCCGAGATGAAGCAGATCGAAGCAGCCGTTCGTAAAGACAATCTTCTTCCCCGCGTCTTTCAAGGCCCGCACTGTTTTCTTCAGTTCTTCACGTTCTACCATTTTTTACCCATAGGCTTCAGGTACTCGCTCCTTCAAACATGGAATGTGTTTTCTGGTTCGTTCCACTACGCGCAAATCGATTGTCGCAGACAGGGTCGCTGTCCGTTTCCCGGACCGCGCCATAATCTCTCCGTTTGGAGATATAATACGTGAATGACCTGCATAAACAAGGTCGCCGTCTCTCCCACATCGGTTTGCGCCAAGGACAAAAAGTTGATTCTCAATGGCCCGAGCCCTTAAAAGAACATCCCAGTGAACCACACGCTCCGCCGGCCACTGAGCCATGACCACCACAATGGTGGCACCATCCAGCGCAAGAGACCGGCACAGCTCAGGGAATCTCAGATCATAGCATATCATCAGACCAATGGGCCCAAGAGAGGTCTTGGAAACCACGGCTTTCCGGCCAGGTTCAAAACAGCGGTCCTCCCCGGTTAAAGAGAAAAGATGAACCTTCCTGTACATGCCTGCAATAGATCCGTCCCTGTCCACAACATAGGCGGTGTTGTAGACTTTACCTCTCCTCTTTTCAGGTAAAGATCCGATGATGGTTAAATGCCGCTCTCTTGCCAGCCGGGACAAATCTTCAAGAACCACTGGTGTCGTCTCAGACAGTTCCTTCAGGCGATCATTTGCAAAACCAGTGGACCACATCTCCGGGAGCAAGACAAGTTTGACGCCCTGTTTTGCCAGGGCAGCAATGCGCCGTTTAGCTGTCCTCATATTCCATTCAACATCACCCCGGCGAATGTCGAACTGTATGATGGCCGTTCTTATCATCTTCATGGAAGGCTGTTCCTATTTGACTGGGCGTGCCCTGGGCACCCTGTCAACAAAACGAACAGGATCTCATTTAACCCGGTGGAAAAGTTATCGTTTGATAGCATAGCCTGTTCTTTCCCACAATAAGTTTTGACATGCTGTCCGGTAAATCTCTTTTTGCTTGTGCCGAGACTCGTTAACGAAAAACATCCTGGTGACCGGTCGAGGCAATTCTTGTTTACACAATAACCCTTCGAGTGTTGACAAACGTCTAAGAAGTTATGATTATGCCATGAGACTACAAGCCATCTCAAAAATGCGTCTGACGCCCCATGGCGGCGTTGCGAGTCGGCTCAAAATGCTCACATACTACCGTGTATGCTGCGCTTTTTCGCCGCCCCGCGCCTTGCCCTGAACCCTGATCCACTTTTTTCAGATGGCTTGTAGATAGATCACGGGTTAGTCGTTATATTTGATACTGGAAAGGAGTCATCATGGCTGTTAATCACTCATTTGGACGGAACATTCGTCAAGCGCTTCGCATTTTCGTATGCGTTGCAGTCGCCTGCGTACTTGCCAACGTCGTTCATGCCGAGGAACGGCTTCAAACCGATACAGGGAAACATTTTCTTTGGTCTCTGCAAACTAAGAAGAATACGGTTTATTTCCTGGGGTCGGTACACGTAATGAAAAGCGATGCCTACCCATTGGCTCCAGAAATTGAAAGGGCTTATGAGGATTCTCAGAAGATAGTGTTTGAAACTGATGTGGACGAAGCTAACGATCCTGCTGTGCAAGCCAAGATGATGACCCTTGGCCTCTATATGAACGGCCAAACACTGAAGGAAAATGTCTCTGAAGAAACCTATAAATTGCTTGAAGAAAAAGTCGTTGCAGCCGGTATCCCAATGGCCTCGTTTGATCGTTTCAGGCCATGG
>JBEQLC010000022.1:0-12205 GCA_040326175.1 Desulfobacteria bacterium
GCCAACAACCGGACCAGATTTAGGGCAGACCCTCCCGAAGCTTCGACCAACTTGAGCGCTTGGCCGTCATATTCTCTTTGGAGGACCTGGCCCAGTTCATTGAGGATCTCCAAACGCTTTCTCATGAGTGGCAATTCCCCTTTCCCACCCAAAATCTGCGTCAGTTGATACGGGGCCAGCTTAGCCCAATAGTCAGCCCTTGCAATCGGAACTCCGGATTCGGCGGCCTTCTTCAGGGCAGCCGCTAGACCATAATAGCCCGAGAGGCTATTCGATTGATATTCCATTTCCCATCTGGCCTCTCCACGTTCAGGCCAGAAGCAGAAATTAATACTGTCAAGGACAAGGAGATATGACACAGTCTCCTCATCGCGGCCACTGAAATGGTGAAAGCTATCCCAAGGCGGCACTTGTATAGTTTCGGCAGCCACCCTACGCGTAAAATCGACCAAGGCTTGCCCCTCAATGCGCACCTGGCGGCTCTCTTCTGCTACGCGCTCAGCTGTTTCGACTACTTCCCACATTCTTGTATATGATAGCTTTTCAGTTATTCAGAAGAAGTTGGCAAAAGTCTCAAGAGAGAATCAAGAGCTTGAAACCGGTAATAACAAATGGATGACGGAGCAGGCCTGTCATAGCGATTTGTTTGCAAGATTTTTCGGGAAAGGGCAGGGCGCTGTAATAGGTTCTACTTCTTCTGTACCTTCGAGTAGATTATCCGGAGCCCCTCAAGGGTAAGATGAGGTTCAACCGCTTCTATGGTCTCCGCAAACTCTGCCACAAGTTCGGCCAGGGCACCCGTGGCGATTACTTTGGGCGCAGTAGTCATCTCGCTTTTGATACGCCTTACGATTCCATCCACAAGACCAGCATAACCAAAGATGATACCGGCGTTCATGCTGCTGACAGTATCTTTGGCAATCGCCCGCTTTGGTGCAACAAAGATCTCAACCCGTGGGAGTTTAGAGGCCTTCTGAAACAGTGCTTCCGAGGAGACCACAATGCCGGGGCTGATAGCCCCACCCAGGTAGGCCCCGTCCTGTGAGATGCAATCAAATGTAGTGGCAGTGCCAAAGTCAACAACAATCAGATTCGTGCGGTATTTGTGAAAGGCCGCAGCAGCATTGACTATCCGGTCGGCTCCGACCTCTTTGGGGTTATCATAGAGTATGGGCATGTCAGTAAATGTGGCAGCATCGACCCATATTGGTTCGTGATGAAGATACTTGGCGCAGAAACGGTCAAGGATATTTACCATGGGGGGCACCACGCAGGAGACAATGGTCCCGGTGATTGAGTCGAGCATTGCACCCTCAAGAGAAAATAGACTCTTGACCATCACCTGGAACTCGTCCTCAGTGGCATCCTTTTCAGTTCGCAGTCGCCAGTCGTGGACGAGCAGGTCTTCATCAAAGACGCCGATCACGGTGTTGGTGTTCCCTATATCGATTGCCAATAGCATGATTCCGCCTTGAACTCCGTTAGTTGGTGATGGGAGTTAGCTCCTTTGTCTCCTGGTATGTTTTCTCCTTATTTTAACAACGGACAACCAACCACTGACAACCTGTGTAATGTCCGAGCGTCTCGGATCAACATGTTCCGCTATCCAGGATTGATGGTCTCGTAAAAAGCCCGTTTTGCAAACGACATTGAGCGATTTTGGAATAAGGTTCATGGAGAGCGGAGCGTCAGAATCGCAAACTGTCTGAGGGCGTTAGCCCGAGTTTTTGCGATTTAGCGAAGCGATTCATGAGCCCCAAAAACGCTCACGGAGTGAACAAAATGAGTTTTGTTCAAAGGGCTAAGTTATTACGCCCCTTCCAGCACTACGTGAATCTTCGCCGCCCGTATCGCGCCCTCGCGAATGATCTTCGGGGGAGTTACGGTCACATCCACCACCGTAGACCCCTCACCGCCCGGAAGCCTTCCCGCGTCAATGACCAAATCGACCTGATCCCTGATGTGCTGGTCCAACCCGGCCACCGTACTGCAACCGCCTTGTCCGGAAATGTTGGCGCTTGTCCCTGTTATGGGCTTTCCTACGGCGCTCACCAGGCTGTGAGCTACAGCATGACTCGCCAGGCGTATACCGATTTTCCCTGTGTAACCGGTGAGGTTGGATGGAAGGAGATCTGCAGCCTGAAAGACCAGTGTCAGACTCCCTGGCCACAAGGCTTCCATTAGCTGTGTAGCCGGCTTTGGAATCGACCTCACCAGGGGATCGAGCTCGGCCAAAGAGGCAATAAGGATAAGAACTGGATTTTGGGGATCACGCTTCTTGGCCCTGAAGACTTTATCCACGGTCTCAGCGTGGAAGGCGGATGCCCCAAGGCCGTAAAAACTGCTTGTTGGAAAAACCACAAGGCCGCCCATTTTGATCAATGCAGCGGCCTTGCCAATCGTAGCCTCATCAGGAGATTCCGGATCCACACAAAGGATTTCACACCCCTTCATCTGCAATAGATCCCCGGCAAGCGTGCTCACAAACCTTGGCGCAACGTCTCGGCCTTTTGTGCCACCTTGTCGGCAATCTCCTTTTTGAATTGTTCCAGCCTGCTTTCGATCCCGGGGTCACTGATTGCGAGAATCTGTGCGGCCAGTATGGCAGCGTTCTTTGCCCCGGCAACCCCCACGGCCATGGTGGCCACCGGTACGCCGGCGGGCATCTGAACTGTAGCGAGAAGCGCATCCAGGCCATTCAGGGAGGAGGAGTCGAGGGGAACGCCAATCACAGGAAGTGTAGTGAGTGCCGCTATGGATCCCGCCAAGTGCGCAGCAGCCCCTGCCCCTGCTATGATCACTCTAAGCCCCCTGGCCCGAGCCGAACTGGAATAGTCAGCCGTCCTTTCCGGGCTGCGGTGGGCGGAAGAGACCGTTACATCAAAGGGTATGTTCAGCTCTTTTAGGACTGAAGCAGCTTTTTCCATGACCCCCCAGTCTGAATCGCTGCCCATTACTATGCCCACAACCGGGGACTTTTTCTCTTCTTCAGCTTGTTTCATGATCGACTCCGTTCTTCATAATCCTATGGTGTGGCGGAACCTCACACAATTTGTGCCGTTATTGTTGTGATCCACGAAGGCAAGCTTCCTGACGTTTCTGTAGGCCTTCTCCCTGGCCCCTTCCAGAGTGGCATCTCCGGCCACCACGTGCACAGCCCTGCCGCCATACGTGACCAAACCCTTTTCTGAATCCTCATCAACACCAGCAAAATATATGGCGATGCCCCGTTCTATTTCGTCCAAACCAGTGATCTTATGGCCCTTCCCGTATCGGCCGGGGTATCCCTTGTTCCATCCTTTCGAGGCCTTTGAACGACCCTCCATGGCAATAACGTCCACATAGTGCTGCTTATTCCACACCTGCTTAACCTGGTCCAGTGATCCATCCCACACTGCCATACCGATCTCAAAGAGGTCCGTACTTAATTTCCGCGCCAACACTTCCCATTCAGGGTCTCCATGCCTCACGTTGATTTCAAAGACATCAAGGTTGTCGTAAGGATCTATATTCAGACCAAAGTAGAGAACCCCTTTGTATTGCCAACCCAAATGGTTGTATATTTCATTCACTGTTGGATTAACGATTTCCTTAATGATCCTGTTGATCAACCATGGGCTCACGAGCTTGTGTGGGCAATAACATCCCGTGCCGCCCGTATTCAGATTTCCGCCAAACTGCTCAATCAACTCCTCGTCATCCGGATCAAATGCCGGTTTATAGTCATGGGCAAACATCCTGAGGGGCAGTACATGTTCACCGTCAAGATAGGCAAAGAATGAGAGCTCTGTTCCGTATTTTCTTTCTTCAATAACAACCCTGCTTCCTGATTCTCCAAAGACCTTTTTTATCATAAGCTTGTCAATGGCAGCCAGGGCGTCGGGAACATCGTCGCAGACGATGGCGCCCTTTCCGGCGGCAAGTCCATTTGCTTTGACCACGACCTGGTAGCCGATATTCCGAACATAGTTCTTCGCTTCTTCCGGGTCGTCAAAGACCTGGTATTCCGGCTTGGGGACCCCTATTCTCTGTAAAAGATCATCGGTAAATGCCCGGTCACTTTCAAGCCTTACATACTCTTTCCTTGGCCCTATGGTTCGCACTCCGCTGCTATTCAAGACATCGATGAGCCCTTCTTCCAAGGGATTTTCAGATCCCACGTCAACCAGGTCTACGCCTTGCTCCAGGCAGAAACTCGCAATTTCGCCAAAGTCCTTCAAACGGACAAGTTCTATGAGCTTTCTGGCTTCATCACCCTTTGGCGTGCGCAGGACCCCCGGGTTTCCCGGTGAAAAATAGACCTTATCGACATGCTGGCTGTCTCCGTATTTGTCAGCAAGGCAATGGTCCCTGCCGCCTGAGCCGTAAACGAGTACCTTCATAAGTCTCCCATGCGTCTGAGCTTTTTGGAAGTGCTTGTATAATAGAAGGATTAAAAGTTTCAAGGGTAAAGATTAGTCTGGAGGTTGGAGAACTACCCGACGAACCTAAAAAAGCGAAACGACAAAGAGCCTTGCATGGGACTGGGGTCTCGACCGGCTGTCTTGGGCCCGTGGATTTCACTCAAGACTCGCAGAATGTTTAGAGGAAAAGAAAGGGCACGCATTGATGACTCAATGGTGCCCTTCTCGCATCGACGTGGCTCCCCAGTCCGCCGCGGCGGAAACCGCGGACCCGGTGGTTAATCCGCCAAAGGCGGACTCTGCCAACTGCGCTACCTATCGGTGAGGTTCTCTCGAATCCATTCACGACCTTGGCCGCTTTTGAAAAACCGCTCTCTTCTCATGGTATCAGATCTAGTTGTATGCTCCTCAGAATATATCAAACGCCATGGGCCTTTTTGTCTGTGGGTATATCGTCTTGATCCGGGTTCATTCGAATTATGCCTTTCCAGACGACTGTCCAGATGTTCTGTTTGGCCCACATATAGTCTGCCTGTTAATTCGCTCTGAATAATGTAGGTCCAGAAAGGCATGACGGCTCCAAGAATAAAAAGCCCAACCACAAGGATTGGGCTCTTATTTTTTGGCTCCCCAGCACGGACTCGAACCGCGGACCCGGTGGTTAACAGCCACCTGCTCTGCCAACTGAGCTACTGGGGATTAGGAACGTGAAAATATAAATCAGTTAATTACGTTTCGTCAAGCCAAAACCGCTGCTTTTCTCTCAATAATGTTTGTGGCACGGAGCTGTGACGTGAACTTTGAAGCGGTAAAAGGGGAAATGGAACCTAATCGCTTGCGGTCGTTGCAAAACGAGGTAGAAGGAACGAAAGGCAGAAATGAATCGTACGACTTCTGAGAGGTTAATATGCGGGAAGCGAATATATTTGCCATTCCTCGTCGGCCAAATACCAGAATTCTCTCTTGCCGCTCACTGAGGCGTCCGGGGTGCCGTTTACGTGGAATAAGTATGCCTCATAATAGCCTTGCAGCGCAATCCCACTACTACTTCCAAGTTCAATCCTGGCCCTTACCCCGGGAGACAGGGTGAAGACCGGAGGGCGGGGATTTCCGTTTCTGTCAACCGTACCAATGGTCTGCCCGTCATCCGGGTCATGGTCATATTGGACGTTGTCCAAGTTAATGAAATTAGTTCTAACGGCTGTTATCAAGTTCCTACCGTCTGCTACGGCTGATACATCAGAAGACCTTTTTCTCACATCTCCCATGAAATTCCAGGCCATTTGAGTTAGAGCAGCGAGCATAATCATGACCATCATTATCTCTATAAACGTAAAGCCGCTGCTGCCTTTTATTCTCTTTAACATAAATCCCCCTGGCTTAGACGGCGGGCCCTCCAAACGAGTCAGTTTATGACCTTTTCCCAGCTTCCCCTAACGTGAACATGGGAAATATTCTTTGTTTCAGGGTATTCAACGTTGCCGAAACCTAGGGTCCCGTCCTGATCTTTCCATACCAAATGGCGTGCGCTAAGTTCTGGGGCCACTTCAGCTGATTTACCTTCTTCGGTCTTGTACTCCTCCTCTTTGCCAGCCTCTGCGGGAGGCGCAGGCCTTTCGATGTTGACCCAACCGTCGGTTTGGTAGACAGACACACGGTCTCTTGCAGGATAGCCGACGTTTCCGAAACCCAGGACTTGCTCATCTTTCCAGACAAAATACTGGGAACTGAGCTCTGAGGCCACCGTTTCAGCTGATTTACCTTTCTGGCTCTCGTACTCCTCTTCCTTGCCAATCTTTACGGGAGGGGCAGGCCTTTCGATGTTGACCCAACCGTCGGTTTGGTAGACAGACACACGGTCTCTCTGAGGATACTCGACGTTTCCGAAACCCAAAACGCCCTGCTGGCCCTTCCACACCAAGTAGCGTTCGCCAAGGTTCGAAGCAATCATCTCAGGACCCTCTTTCCTTTCCCCGATCCCAGCCTCCGCGCCGGTGGGTCCTTCCTCCTTTCGCAAAGGGACCTTTACATCGTACCAGCTGCCCATAGCATATATATTTTGCCTCCCTGAAGCTGGGTATTCCACATTGCCAAACCCCAAGATGCCACCCCTGTCCTTCCACACCAGATACTTCTGGCTGAGTTCAGTTTCCACACTGGAAGAGACATCATACTGAACTACCGAAACGACTTCGGGCCGCATAGCGGAAACGATCCTCAGCCTATCTCTTTTAGCCAAATACGCTGAGACGTCACCTTTTTGCCTGAGGCGGAGGGCTTCCCAAAACTCCTCTCTTGATCGAACGGATATTTCAGCTTTCTCAACAACAGGACCCTCGGGCCCTCTGACCTCAGCTGGTCCCGGAGCCGGAGTCGGAGTGGCAACCATCACACCTGTTTCAACGCGAGGCGTCAACCCTTTGTCCAAAGAAGCCATCATCCTTTTGTTGTCCCGGACAACCGTCTTGCTCAGGTAAAAATTATCGCCCTTTGGCTCATAATACCAGTCGATTTCGTCAATAAACGATTTATTCCCCACATATTTCGGATAAAGCTTTTCAAGACTGGAGGGGTACGCACGATTCTCCTCGTAATATTTTTGAAGTGCCCTTCCCATCTGACCCAAGCCCGCCCTAGCGCTTTGCCTTGCACCTACCGTAATCCGACTATGCTCCTTTGCTCTATAATCGTCACCCTCCTGTTTCCCCACGTAATGTCGATAAGCCATGAAGCCTACCCACACTACAATCAAAACGGCGATGGCAATGACATATTTCTTATTCATAAGGACTTCCTACCCTGTCCAGCCACCAACCTTGAAAGCGGTTGGACCATTGATGTACTGACCAACAAAAATGTAGCAAGTTTTGTGCCATAGTTTAGCCCATTTACACGAATATTGTCAAGTTTTTATCGTTAAGGTTGCAACATTTTACCGGAATTCCCTGCAACTGAGGTATGCTTGGCACTGCAAAACTGAAACCCCCCTGAATCCTTTTAAATCCCGACAGGTTATGATAAACCCCAATATATGGACAAGTCGGCACGGGGAATGTGCTCGATGTTGCAGTTCAGATCTATTGTATGACGGGCATGTTTTTCTTTGACATTGATTTTGTTCTGCTTTAAAATTCTATTCTGAAAACGTGCTCGGCTCCACATATGCTTTTGGGCTCTTTAAGGCCGCAGAGGGATCGCCGTGACCTGAAGACCTGCCAAAGGCATTTGTTTTGTCCCATCTTCACTGAAGGAGAGCGCTTCGTCCCTCGGGCACACGCATCCCGTCGGCAAAAAAGATGGGGAAATTCTTGCAGAGTTCTTCTCGATGCCAGGCCCCAAGGGACACAGGGCTGGCTTACGGCGGAGCTTCAGGTAGCCGGGAACGAACCGGTCAGTTGAACAAAGGAGGTAGATGATGAGGCTGCTAAAGCAAATATTTTGCCAGTGTCTGGTCCTGATCGTGTGGATTGGGCTGGCCCAGGCCGCAGCGAAAAAGGAGGCTGTGCCAGTCGCGGAAAAGGAGGCCGTGCCAGTCATTGAGATAGAGGAGCCAACACATGAATTCCCTCAGGTGACTCAGGGAGAAGTGGTAAAGCACGACTTCCGGGTCTTTAACCGCGGCAATGCACCCTTGGAGATCAAGAGTGTCAAACCCGGTTGAGGCTGCAGCGTGGCCCGGTTTGACCGGACCATCCCGCCTGGAGGCGAGGGAAACATCACTCTCGAAATACGTACCAAAGGATTCCAAGGTCAATTGAGCAAATCGGCTCGGATATCCAGCAATGACCCCAAGCACCCTCAGGTGACCATCAGCATGAAGGGGAAAGTTTGGGCACCCATTGTTGTTAAACCTCGCTATGTTAGACTAAGGGGCGCGGCAGACGACGAGATCAGGGGGGTCGTTCATGTGAAAGGGGACAAAAAAGAGCCCCTGATCGCCAAACTCGCCTCGGTCTCCATCCCGGACAAGGTAGAGGTCAAACTGAGTGAAACTGAAAAAGGACGCACGTATGAACTGGAGGTCAAGAACAAGGTCAAGGGCGAGGCAAGGTACACGGGAAACCTTAAGCTGACCACCAACTATCCAGAGAAACCCGAGATTCTTATCCGTATTACAGGCGATATCAGAGGACGTCTGGAAGTGAGGCCCAAGACTTTAAACTTTGGCCGTATGTCTCAGAAGCGCCTGGGCCAATTGAAGGATAGTCCCAATGGCCTGACACGTTCGATCGCTGTAATTTTGAATAAGGGCAACGACTTGAAGATTGAAAAAGTAGAGCTGGAGAAATCCCTCTTCAAGGCTTCCACCAAGCCTGTCAAACCAGGGCTGATGACCAAAATTATGGTTTCGCCGATCTTGGAAAAGCTCAAGAAGGGTGCAAACCTCGACCGTTTGAAGATCTATACAAACCAGAAGGACCGTAAGGTCATAGAGGTGCCCATCCGCTTCGATCTATTGTAACATGGCTTTTATATTGAAGCTTCCCTGTCCCGATAAAATCGGGACAAAATATTTGAAGGCACAAAACGCGTTTGACATTTTCTATTGTATCTGAAAAAAGTTTATTGTATAATATATAATTCTAGAAACAAAATTCGGATGCGATCTGGGTTTGCGAGCCTTCTCGACAAGCCCTGTGATCCAAAAGAAGGGGGAGATCAACTTGAGGGAGTTCAATAGCTTGGAAGTCAGGGTCGTAAACCATGACCTTGAGCGGGCCATGAAAGTGCTTAAGAAAAAGATCCAGAACGATGGCCTGTTCCGACGCCTAAAGCTCAAAAAGGGTTACGAAAAGCCGAGTGAGTGTCGTCGTCGCAAACGTCGCGAAAGTGAAAGGAGAAATAGAATAGCCCGTTTGAAAAGGTCCAGGTACGCTGGATAATAGAACGTGCCTGTCATTCTCCAAGCCCAGTCGCAAGACTGGGCTTTTTTTGTCCCCGTTGCCACTCTCCAGGACTATCGACCGAATCACAACCTAGTTTTCTATACGATTCCAGGGGGTTTTGTGTTATAGGAAAAACCCATGTTCCTCAGGGCCTATCCTTGGAGTATACTTGTTTTTGTGGTGCTTTGGTCCTCATCCACACTTGCACAGGACCCGTTCACTCGCGGAGAGGCTGGTCTTCCATACCACATAAAGGCGGACTCTCTGAGTTACGATGAGACCACCAAGTCTTATAGCGCAAGGGATCACGTATCGATTACCAGCGGTAATCAGTCTTTGCATGCAGATGCGGTCGACCTTAATGCACAGACTATGGAGGCTGAGGCGTGGGGTAATGTTCGCTTCACATCCGGCCAGGATCGGCTCACCGGCACCCGGCTCAAAATGGACCTGGATAAAGGTGTTGGCACCGTTTACGACGGGACTCTCTTTATTAAGGAAAGTCATTTTTACATAACGGGAGGCGAGATTCAAAAGACAGGCGAAGATTCCTATTATATCGATGACGGCTGTTTTACCACCTGCGACGGTGATCTTCCTGCCTGGAAAATCACCGGCAGAGACTTGAAGGTTAAGATGGATGGTTACGGCACTGTCAGACATGCCGCCTTATGGACAAAGTCGGTTCCTGTCTTATATACACCTTTTTTAGTCTTTCCCGCAAAAACAGAGCGTCAGACCGGTTTTCTTGTGCCCCAGGTCTCAAATTCCAATCGAAACGGTTTTGAGTACAGCCAGCCCTTTTTCTGGGCCATAAATGACAGCTCTGATGCCACTTTTTACGAATCCTACATGGGGGACAGGGGCTTCAAGCACGGAGTCGAATATCGGTACGCTTTGACACCTGCAAGCAAAGGTGCTGTGATGTATGATTATCTGCACGACCAGGAGGTTGATGACGGCACGGGTGACTTCGAGGGATTCACGGGGGATAACGAGGACCGTACGAATAGAGATCGGTGGTGGTTCAGGGCGAAAAGCGACCAAGAGCTCCCTGCTGGGTTCAGAACAAAACTTGATATGGACCTTGTGAGTGATCAGGACTATCTGCGCGAGTTTAGAGGTGGTTATTCCGATTTTGACAACACCAATGATTATTTTGAGGAAGAGTTTGGCAGGGATTTGGACGATTATACAGACACTGTTCGGCTGAATCAACTGAACCTGAACAGGAACTGGGACCAATACAGCTTGAATGCTGATCTTCGCTGGTATGACGACGTCATAGCCCGAAAAAATAACGATCCAGACACGACTCTCCAAAGGCTGCCGCATATTCAGTTTGATGGGTCAAAACAGCAACTCAGGGTCTCGCCCCTCTATTTTGATTTGGAATCCTCCTACGACTATTTCTGGAGAGACTACGGAACAAAGGGACATCGGGCCTACTTACACCCAAGATTGTATTACCCGGTAAGGATCTTCAAGTATTTCGATTTTGAACCCTCCATTGGCCTCCGTGAGACCCTCTGGCACGTTGAAGAATTTGAGAACGAGGCACCCAAGAAAGAAGATGAGTTGCTTACACGTGAAGCCTATGATTTAAAGGCAGACCTTTCAACAGAATTCTGGAAGACGTTTCACGTGAAAGGCAAGAGCATTGACAGGATCAGGCATTCGATTAAGCCCCAGGTAGTCTACGATTATATCTCCGTCCCGGAAGATGAGGACTATCCTTTTTTTGAAGGTATTGATCGTATGCAGGAAGAGAACCTTGTGACTTATTCAATCACGAACTATTTTACAGCCAGGTCGATTAAACGGCCCGCCCGAGACATCGAAACACAAACTGGGTCTTCCAATGAACCAGTAATACCCCTGTATCGTTACCGTGATGTCTGTCGGATAAAATTCTCCCATAGCTACGATATTGAAGAGGCCCGGCGGGATGACGGAGTTGGTCATAGAAGACCCTTTTCTGACATCAAGGGAGAGGTAGAATTCAAACCCTATGCTTGCTTGAATCTGGATGGAGATGCAGCTTGGTCGCCCTATGATAGCGAATTCACGAGTTACAACGCGATGCTGAACCTGTGTGACAAGAGGGGAGACAGCGTGTCGTTTGATTACCGATATACTCGCGACAGGACTGAAAGTATTATTACCAGAGCCCTTGTAAAACTTCTTCACCACATATCTGCCTACGGACAATATGAGCGCAACATCCAAGAATCACAGAGCGTGAGAACAGTTGTTGGGTTTATGTATGAACCCCAGTGCTGGTCTTTGAACTTCAGTTATACGGATGACAGGGCCATGGATAATCAAGAATTCTCTGTTGCAGTAAGTCTGTCCGGCCTTGGCGAGTTTGGACAGTAAGCTGTGAAGCCTCCCCGCCCGGAAGGGCGGGGGTTCTGCCTCGCGGCAGTGCTTCGTGCGCGGGGAGCACGCCGGTCAAAGGGCAGGTGTTCAGACTCGTCCGCATGCATAAGACAGTTACTTGGCGTAGCGCGCAAAGCATGTTAGCATTGAAAATACCCTGAAGTCCCGACAAACCCCGATACAATCTGGATAAATAGGAACGTTGAATGCGCCTGCTTTGGCAGTTCAAGGGAAGCCTTCAGGGCCTGAGGCAAGACTCTTCATGAATCAAAATGATATGCAACCAGCCTGGTACGTGGCTCACACCCGAAGCCGTTTCGAACAGGTAGTCCTTGATGGGTTTGACAGGAAATCTCTTGAGGCTTTTCTTCCAAAGATAACGGCCATGAGCAAGCGCCTGGACCGGCGCAAGAAGATCCGGGTCCCCCTGTTTCCCGGTTACATCTTTATAAGAAGCGATCTCAATCCCCATGAACGTATCGAGATTGTAAAAACCACGGGTGTAGTCCGTCTTGTAGGAAACAAGGACGGTCC
>JBEQLC010000230.1:0-3300 GCA_040326175.1 Desulfobacteria bacterium
GCGGGATTCCGTAAAGAAGTTTGCTCGGTACTTCTATGATCGCTTCATCCGACTTCATGGGAGCCCCGAGGAGGTTGCCTGGGGAGCGGCGATAGGCTTCTTTGTGGCCATGACTCCTACCATGGGCATCCAGACGTATCTGGCAGTGCCTATTGCTGCCTTTTTCAGGATCAGCAAGGTGTCAGCCGCTTTAACCGTGTGGCTCACCAATCCGGTCACGGCACCTATTATCTACGGATTCAACTATATGGCCGGAGCCAAGCTGCTCGGTTATCCGCTGAATGCCCCGTTCTTTGCAAACCCCTCGTGGCAAACATTATGGTATTCTGGGAAGAACGTCTTCTTAGCCTTAATGGTAGGCGGGACCCTGACTGGCATGTTGGTGGGCACAGCAGGCTATTTCTTGACCTTGGCGATGGTCAGGGCCGGCCGAGAAAAAGCCCGCCACCTAAAACTTCTACGAAAAAAAAGGAAATGATACCCTGATTGAACGATGCTCAATTGAGGTTCTAATCCAATGCTTCTGCTTCGTCGTCTTTGATTAATTCCCCTGATTTGCAATATATGCCGATTTTGTAGGTTACCCCTGCTGGCCCGAGTTCAGCTACTGCCCACTTGACTTCTCCAGAAATCCTTTTCGGTTCTTTCATAAGGAGCAATGCCTCAATCTTGGTTCCCGGCTCAATAAAATCAGAAGATTGGATCCTAAGCCCACTTTTACTAATTTCAACAGCTTTGACGTTGATTGTGGTGGCACCATACTTCACCTCCGCGCTGGCATCGATCTTATACCTTTCTTCTGTCCTTCTTTCTTTTCCCATAAATCAGATCCCCTCAAGAGCCGGTTTCAAAAGCCTTTGGTGAATCCACTTGGATCCCGCCAAGGCCGGGACTTGAAGCTCTTGGTGCGGACGTTATTGCTTTTCCCAGCGCAAAAGTTCGGTTACCTTACTGAGGGTGCTTCCCTCTTTGATTTCTTCGCGGATTCGGTTTTCTTTTTCCAACACGTCCATGCCGCGGTTGGCATATTCAGTCGCCATGGATTTTGGCAAAACCACCACCCCGTCGTCGTCTCCGAGGATCCAATCGCCGTTTTCGACCCTCTGGTTGCCCACTTTCACGGGCACGCCGATCTCTCCAAAGCCCTTCGGCTCACCCGCGTTTGGCATAATCAGGCGTGTAAATGCGGAAAACTTTAGCTGGGCAATATCGGACGTGTCTCGGATTGCTCCGTCTACGACGATCCCTGCTACCCCTTTCTGCAACGCAGAATGGGTGGCCAGCTCACCCCAGAGTGCGGGGCCAACCCCGCCTGCATCAACCACGATTACATCCCCCTTTTCGCAAATATCAATGGCTTCAACAGGTTTTGCCCAGTCCCCTGGATAGGTCCTGACTGTCACGGCTCGGCCCACCATTCTAATCCCTTGAAACAAGGGGCGTATACCCTCCAAAACGGCACCCCTGTGTAAGGCATCTGAAAGATTTGCTGCGGAAACCTGTTCAAGGATCTCTCGGATCTCTTCCTCGGTGCCCCTCTTAAAGAGTTTGGTAGGGATGGAGACTCTTTCCTCCATGGCCTTCTTGATACTGCTCGCTGCTTCAGCGGGATCAATGGCCTTGGTAATCGCTCCGCCCACGATGACGATGGATGCCCCGGCCTCAAGTGCACGGGCCGCTGTTTCAGAGTTGATTCCCCCGGCTACCCCGACCGGCAGGCAAACAGCCTCGGCCAGTCTACGCAGGGTCTCAAAGGGGTCTTTTCCCTCCATTTGTTCGTCTATCGCACAATGAACTGTGATGTAATCGGCTCCAAAATCCTCAATCTGTTTACCCCTAGACACAGGGTCTTTGACAGCGATCAGGTCCACGACGATCTTGGCCCCATAGTTTTTCCCGGCCTGTATGCACTCGCGAATGGTGGCATCACTGGCAGCGCCAAGTACATCCACTATGTTGGCACCTGCCTTGGCAGCAGTCTCAACCTCGATACGCCCTGCGTCCATGATCTTCATGTCGGCAACGAGGGTCACCCGGGGAAATAGACGCCTCAGTTCCCGCACCGCCTGGACGCCCTCGCTCTTGATCAAGGGGGTGCCGACCTCAAGCCAATCCGCACCGCCGGCTACCCCGGCCTGGGCGCTCTTTACGGCCCGCTTTAGATCGACAAAATCAAGGGCGAGTTGTAAGATAGGCTTCACTGATATTCCTCAGAGCTATAAACCTCAGACAAAGTTTTGTTATGGCATATGATCGTATATTATTTTGGCCATTCGTTTCTTGATACTGGATGCTGGATAAACGAAATTGTTGCCATCAAGTATCAGTCTGCCAGAACGGACAACCCCGAAATCCTTTTCTGAAAGACTGCAGAGCCCGTTGACGCAACCTCACTCTAAATTGGTATGCCGGTCCAATATGGTTTGAGGATCACTCCCTTGCTTCTGGTATAATGCAAGGACAATCGCCTCGAGTAATACAAAGGCCGCCTGTTCAAACAAAGATCCCGGCGGTTGGACGGAGTTAGACTGGCCGGAAGGTTCCAGCCTCGACCCTGCCGGAAGGGAGATGCTATGGTCGAGGGCCTTTCCGATCGGGGAACTCTCAACTCCTATGATACCGAAAGTCGTTGCTCCATGTTCCTGGGCTGTTCTGATCCACTCTTGTGTCAAAGTGGTTTGCCCGGAACCGGAAAGCACCATGAGCAAGTCCCCTTTACTAATCCGTGGGCTTATGGTTTCTCCCACAAAGAACGCCGAATATCCCAATTGCATCAAACGCATGCAAAAACAGCGAAGAATGTATCCGGACCTCCCATGAGCAGCGCAAAAGATGGTCTCCGCTTTGTCGAGCTGTTCAATGAGATGGTCAACACTCTCCCTTGACACCCCTGCCAGGACTCTTTGCTTTTCGTCCTGAATAACATCAACAAGGGCTTGAGGATTCATTTGATTATCCTGTGTAAGTTCACAAATCTCTCTCTATGCCTATTGCATTAGGAGAACCTTTTATTCTTATAGTAAAAAGGATAGAGAGTCAATTCTGAAGAGTTCCTCAGTTCCGTGGGAGGTGCAGAATAAAAGCTGTTCCCTTTTTCAACTCGCTTTTGCATTGAAGAACCCTGCAGCCCGCGAAGCACTGCCGTCAGGCAGAACCTGCAGGGTTAGCGAGCTGTTGCGGTTCAATGGACCCTCGATGAGCCTCCATAATCGTTTTAACGATCGACGACCCCAGACCGGCACTCTTTTTGCCCCACCTCCAGCCCACTTTTGTTGTCTTTTGCAGTTCCACGTTATAAGT
>JBEQLC010000231.1:0-3261 GCA_040326175.1 Desulfobacteria bacterium
ATGGGCCAGGCACACTATTTCTTTCAAAAAGGGGCCAAGGTAATCTGGCTTGCTGTTGATCCTTCGCTGGCCAAAGAAGCCATAAGGGACGCTGTGAGGAAGATTTTGTAGATTGTAGATTGCAGATTGTAGATTGCGGATTCAACGATTTAACTATTTGACTAATCAACTAATTTTCTAATTCTCTAATTTCCTAATCTTCAAATGACTACTGGATAAGGGAAACAGGACCCGATGAAGAGACCCAGGGCAAGCATACTTGTGGTTGAAGACGATGTAGCCATCCTGCAAGGCTTACTTGACGTTCTCGTGTTCAACGGTTACGAGGCCACAGGGGTGGAAGATGGGGGCGATGGACTTCAAGAAGCTTTGGAAGGAAGATACGACCTGGTCATCTTGGATGTGATGCTTCCCACCACCGATGGTTTTGCCATTTGCAGAGAAATCCGGAAGAAGAAGCCGGGGCAGGCTGTAGTCATGCTCACGGCCAAAGGCTCTGAAGACGACATCGTGACCGGGTTCAAGGCAGGTGCAGACGACTACGTAAGCAAACCATTCTCACTGAGAGAATTGATGGTCCGGGTTGAAGCGGTATTACGGAGGGCCGGGAAAAACCTGGGAGACGAACAAATACACTCACACGGGATTTTTTTCGACGGCAAGACACTCATGGCTTCACATAATGACCGCACCGTGGAGCTCACCAGAAGAGAGATGGACATCATTCTCTACCTTCATCGCCACAGGGAGCAGATAGTTTCCAAAAAGCAGCTCCTCGGCGAGGTATGGAATTATGCAGACACAGATATTGAGACCCGAACCGTGGATATCCACATCCTCAAACTCAGGAAGAAGATCACTTCCCTGGTTGGGGACACTCCTTTTATAGTGACCGTCAGGGGCGAAGGATATCGCCTGGAGTTTGAAGAGTGAAAAGACTGAAAATACTCATTCTTATCTTTTGTCTGGCCCTGTCAATTCCACTGGCCTATTTCGTCCTCCGCACCTACCGCAGCCTAGAGCAAGAGGAAGTGGCACAACTGCGCTATTTTGCCGTAACCATTTTCGACCAAATGGAAGAGGAACTCGCTTCTCTGGTAATCAAGGAAGAGGGGCGGCCCATAGATCAGTATAGATACAATTACCTGGCTCCGGGTCAAGCCCGGGGTTCAGGGAGATTGAGTCGATCTCCCCTGTCTCAGCCTCCCAAAGATCGCTATATCCTAGGCTACCTGCAGAACAATCCGGATGGCTCCTTCAACTCACCTCTAGTGAAAGATGACGACAACATCCCCCCAGGATCAAATTCGGTGGTTGCCCAGCTGAATGAGGTGAACAAAACCTTCAACCTGAAGCGTTCCACGGTCCCCGAGGGTGTCGAGATCAAACCAGCCGAGATGGTTGCCAAAAGGGAAAGAGAAGAGGTCTCGACTTTTGCCGATAAATATCTGGATCTTTCCCGCTCCAAGAAACAAAGATCTTATCTTGGACAGGCCAAGAAGAGAGTCGAGGAAATTACCCCGAGCCAGGCTCTAACTGTTGCCCAGCTGGATGAGAATCAAAAGGAGAGCAAGGCCCGGCAAGAACCCGAAGAGCAAGTGGCAGCCGAGCAAGATCTTGCCCCTATGGCCGCTGACCGGATAGCAGGACAACCTGCTAAAGAAAAAGGACTAAGCACGGAGCAATACAGACCTCGGGCTGCGGCCCCGAGCCCCTTGCGGTCTCCGCCAGCTCTTGATACCGAGAAGCTTCAAGTTGAAGTGGATCCAATGCAAGCTGTGTTTATCAACGATAGCCAAATTTTCATCTTTCGCCGCATTGTGATCAACAATCAAATCTATCGTCAGGGATTCATATTAATTGTGCAGGAATTCCTGAACCACCTGGCCAATGAATATTTTTCCCTGCAGCCGATGTCACAGTTTACCAGCCTGCGCCTGTCAGTTGTGGACCGTGGGAGAGAAACCACAACTGTCCTGTCCGGTGCCGCTGTCCAATATCCGAACTTTGCTTTAGAGCGGACCTTTCCCCGCCCTTTTTCCTTTCTGCGCGCCACCCTTACCTGTGACCGGATCCCCAAGTCTGTGGGCCGCACAACCTTGAACATTATGATGTTTGTCCTTGCCTTTATCATCCTCATTGGACTGTTTGCCATATATCAGAGTGCACGGGCCGTAGTGGCCCTGTCGGAACGGCGCTCCAGGTTCGTTTCATCGGTCACCCATGAGCTCAAAACCCCATTGACCAACATACGGATGTATATAGAAATGCTGGAGCAAGGGATCGCCCGCGACCACGAACGGGAGCAAGAATATTTCAGGATTTTAGGATCGGAGAGCTCCCGCTTATCCCGTCTGATAAATAACGTTTTGGAATATTCCAAACTGGAGAAAAAGCAGGTACATCTCGACCTGCAGAGAGGCACTCTCCAGGAGGTGATCCAGGAAGTCAAAGAGGTCATGCAGGAGAAGCTCGTTCAGGAGGGATTCGATCTGAAGGTGGAGAGAGAGGAAGTGCCACCCTTCAAATACGACCGGGAAGCTATGATTCAGGTTCTTATCAACCTGATTGATAACAGCATGAAATTCGGCAGGTCATCGCCTACCCGCCGAATTACCATCAAGATCTGGCCCGAGGGAGATACTGTGAAAATCTCCGTATCCGACACCGGGCCGGGGATCCCTGGCTCCGGATTGAAAAAAATATTCGAGGACTTCTACCGGGTGGACAGTGACCTGACACGAACCACCGGGGGAACCGGTATAGGGTTGGCTCTGGTGAAAAAGCTTGTCACCGCAATGGGGGGCGCGGTCACGGCGAAAAACAACGACGGTCCCGGATGTACGATCACCATTACGATGCGTGCGTAGTATGCAGAGCGCTCTGCGTCAATTGGTCAAATTGTCAAATCGTCGATTAGGAAATTAGAAAATTAGAAAATTAGTCAAATCGTAGAAATCGTAAAAACCGTAGAAGTCGTAAACGGTGAGCAGTGAGCAGTAAACAACTCATCTGTTTGACTAATTTTCTAATTAACCAATCTGACCTCTGATCTCTGACCTCCGACCTCTGTCTTCTGTCCTCTGTCCTCCGCCCTCTGTCGTCTTTCCCCGTCTCGCCCGACTTCTCGTCTCGCTCGTCTCGCTTTACTCCATACCCTATGCCCTCTGCCAACTCGCCCTACTCGCTGCCCTCAGGAGCCACGATCTTGACCTTCATCTCCACTCTCTCATTGGGGTTGTCACTGCCGTCTCTGGGTTG
>JBEQLC010000232.1:0-3245 GCA_040326175.1 Desulfobacteria bacterium
CGCTAGATTACATACACTATTGTACCAGGACTTTTTTCTAGAGACCGATGACCTGCCATGGAAATAGAATCAACCTGATTCAGGTAAATTAGACCTTAAGAAGGTTTTAGCAGCAATAGGGTAAAGACCGTATTTTTTGGCAAATAAACCCTACTTTTTTGGTAGGGTAAAGATGTATTACCAGAATCAGGTCAAGTGAAGCCGTAACATACAGCACGTGAGGTTATTCCATGAAATTGTCGACTAGAAGCCGTTATGGCACGAGGATGATGCTAGATATGGCACAACGCTGCAATGAAGGACCCATACAGTTGGGTGAGATTGCCAGGCGCGTGGACGTTTCAGTCAAATATCTTGAGCAGCTGATCATACCCTTGAAAAAGGCTGATTACGTGAAGAGCCTCAGGGGGGCCAAGGGAGGTCACATGCTCAACAGGGCCCCGGATGAAATCACAGTGGGAGAAATCGTGGATGTCCTTGAGGGCGGAATCAACCTGACCGACTGCGTTGGAAACCCGGAAGTATGCGAAAAGCACGAGGATTGTCTGACACGCAGCATCTGGGAAGAGGCAACAAAGGCAATATACGAAAAACTCAATTCCATAACTCTGGCTCAAATCATCGATTGTGATAAGAAAGTTTGAGTAGGTGGTTGGACCCTGACTCCAGCAGCGAGGGCATTCCCTGGGGATTCCTCCGCATTCCATGGAGGTTCAAAAAGACAAAAGGGAAGGGACTATGTTTCGGTTTTCAATCATAGCCTCTTCCCTCTGCTTATTATACTGCAAAGTTCTAGGACGAACGCTCCATCCACCTCACTTCTTTGGATGGCACTCCCCGCACGTGACAGGGCCTTTCTTGTCCTCCCTGTGACACTCCTTACAAAGATCGTGATACGCTTTCATCAAAGGCCTGGTTTGCCCCTCTCCTTCGACTGTGTGGCAGTCTGAGCAGCCCTGGTCTTCACTCGATTCGTCCTCCACTTTGTTACCATCCTCATAGACATGGTGGCAGATACTGCATTCTTCAATCTCTGCCTTTTCGTTATGTTCCTCATGCACAAAAACAGCAGCGGGTCTCTGTTTATCCTTAAAAGCGCTGTCTTCCAAACTCACAATGTCTTCCTGCGCATACGACTGCGCAAAAGCAAACATGGAAACCAAAACTGCTATGCCCATATACACGGCCACCGTCCTTTTTCTCATCCCGACTTACCCCCTTTGTACAAAACGTGTTGAGAGAAACCTGTTGATCTCCGTTTCAGCTACTCTTCCTCTTTGGGCTTCATATGATCAGGGAGATCAAGCATGTGCGGCATAACCGTCTTGAAGTGCACGACTTCCACGCCCAGATCGTATTCCTTGTTGAGATCCTTTAGTTGGTCGAAACAATTGTGACATGGGACAATCACCATCTCCGCCCCTGTCTCTCGGATCTGCTCGGCCTTGACCTTGCCCGACTCCATCCTTCTCCTCTTGAACGACGGGCCCATGGGGATGTAACCACCACCACCGCCACAGCAGTGATTGTACGCGCGGTTGTCTGCCATGTCGCGGAAGTCTGTACACAGCGCATTCATCAGATACCTTGCTTCTTCCCAAAGCCCGCCGTTCCTGGAAATGTTGCAAGGATCCTGATAGGTCACCGGTTTTGTGATCTTCTTGGCAGGATCGATCTTGATGCGGCCGTCTCGCACATAATCGGAGAAGAGTTGGACACTGTGAACAACCGGAATAGGGGGCTCACCGCCGGGTAATCCTAACCAATAAGGCCCTTCGAACCGAAGGGCACGGTATGCGTGCCCTCATTCTGTAACCCCGATCCTATTGACCCCCAATCTTTCTGCATTATCGTAAACAAGCTTTACCACGTGGGCCGCGCACTTCATTTCACCGGCAAACATGGCCAGGTTGGTGTCATCCCAGCCCATCTTGGGAAATGTGTAGTTCTCGCCGGCCGCGTAAAAAATCATGGCTGCTTCGGCTATATCCTGAGGATAGAATTTGGCCTCCCGGGCGTTGATCGTGTACATCATGTCAGCGCCCTCCTTTTCAAAGGGGATTGTCAGGCCCGGCATTTCCTCTTCTGTCTCCTCAGCCATCCACTCAAGGGTCTCAGACAAGTCCTCTTCACTGACAGCCATCTGGTTTCCGGTGTCCCAATAGTTCTTCACCGCATCCATCAGGGCCTCTGGCGCAAGCCCCTGGCTGCACAGTATTGCACGCGTTGCAGCGATCATGACGGCTATGTCGATGCCAAAAGGACAATACATGGAACACCGTCGGCAGGCTGTGCAATCTCCATAGGCTATGCGCGCCATTTCTTCCAGCTCTGCCCGGCTTACCTCACCATTTCTCTTATAAAGCTTTCCAAGGGTCTGGATGACTTTATAAGCGGGCATGTACTTTGGGTCTTTGTCATGAGCCTGGTAGAAAAAGCAGCTGTCCGCGCAATAACCGCAGTGTGCGCAGATCTCCAGCCATGTCTTGAAGCGACCGCCCTTCAGGGCAGCCAGCCTCTGCTTTATAACATTTGTATCAACAGCGGGTTCAGCCATTTTAAGACCTCCTAACTTATTGTCTAAATACTGGGTGCAATTTATGTTGTACTTTTACCAGGTTACAGCCCCTCTCCTTTGACCGAACTCGCTCCCTATATGAGCCCTGGTCAGGAAGAACAGAATCATATGGCTCAGCTTGGTAAATGGTATAGCAATCAGCATGATTTCGCCGCACAGGATGTGGATTATCAATATTGTCTTGTAGTCGAACCACTGATGGTAGGCCATATACCCTGTAATGAAGGGTGCGGCAGCAATGGCCAGCAGCAGGTAATCATATCCAGTGGTAACAATTCTAACCTCAGGCAGCACAAACCGGCGGACAAGCAAAAACAGGGCGGCAGCTATCATGAGCAGGGTCATGTAATCCGTTGTCATCTCTGAAAATGACCACCAACTCACTCCCCACCTTTCGTCCCACAGGATACTGTGGCCCAACAGGAAAATCGGTACCGCCAGCAAGCATATATGAAAGACAAAGAATGCAATGGTCAAGACAGGCTTCTCTCTCATGCTGCGGCTCCCAAACGGGATCAGCCAGCGGTAGATCGAGCGGAATGACCATCCCCAGCTAAAGTGATTGAAAACCACCTTGTCCTTTTTCGAGGTAAGGCGAATGGCAGAAATAACCTTAACGGTCATTCCGATGATGAAGATTAGAAAAGCTATCCAGGCAAGTGGACCG
>JBEQLC010000233.1:0-3214 GCA_040326175.1 Desulfobacteria bacterium
CGTATGAGGATGCAGTCCGGAACGCCATCTCGCTGGGAGGTGACAGCGATACACTCGCTTGCATCACCGGTGGCATTGCCGAGGCTTTCTATGGAGATGTCCCGACCACCATTCGAGAGAAAGTCTATGAGTGCCTGACCCCTGATTTGCGCGAGATAACGGAAGCCTTTTGCCGCAAGTACATATCATGAACTCTCAACCTTGACATACAAGTCTGACTTTCGTATATTCCCTATTAGAAAAAGCAACTTCTAACCACACTGAAATATGGAAGGAATTCCTCTGATGAAGTCAGCCTTCTTCTTCCTTACTTGCTTGCTCATGGGTATTTCCATGCCTTGTATCATTCAGAAATCCTATGCAGATTCGCTAAAGATGTTGCACGAGGCTCTGCCCGAGCACATGGAGGGGTGGGCGGCGGAACCAGGGGATCGCTTTTTCGATGATAAGACCATATTCGACTATATCAACGGCACGGGTGAAGTCTACAGGGCCTACAATATGCTAAAGTGTCTTTCCCGACGTTATATCAATCCGCACGGACCGCCTATTGTTTTGGATATCTTCCATATGGGCTCTTCAGAAGATGCCTTCGGGGTATTTACTCACGACCAGGACGGGGAGGCGATACAGATAGGTCAGGATGGGCTTTACCAGCACGGCTGGCTGAGGTTCTGGAAAGACAGATTTTTTGTCTCCATTTACGCGGAGGAGGAAACGGCCGCTGCCCAAAGATCCGTCAAAGAATTGGGCAAGGCGGTGGCGTCACTCATCACGGTGCAAGGCTCCAAGCCTGGAATTCTAAAGTTGCTCCCTTTACAGGGACTTAAACCTCGGAGCCTCAGATACCTTCACAACCATGTAGTGCTGAACTACCATTTCTACCTATCAAACGAAAATGTCCTGAACCTAGGGCCCCGTACTGATGCTGTCCTTGCCGAATACCAGCGTGGTGAAGAGTTTGCCAGGCTGCTTTTAGTCCTGTACCCTAATGAAAGAGAAACCACGAAGGCTTATGCATGCCTTCTCAGACATTACCTCCCTGAGGCGGATGCGAAAGGAGAGGTGGTCCTGCTGGAAAACGGAAAGTGGTCCGGAGCTGCAGTGAAGGGGAAGCTCTTGGCTGCCGTTTTCGATGCCTACAGCCGGGGTCTTGGTGAAAAGCTTCTCAGAGAAATTATGGAGACCTCTGCTCAGGATTAATCTCGTATGGGAAAAGGTAAAAAAGTTATCACACGACGCGATTTTATTCGTGCGAGCTCGTTTGCGGCCCTGGCAAGCCTTACGGGGCTTCCGCTGCTGGCCCAATCCTCCGTGAAAACGCCCACAAAGAGCCTGGTGGTTCTGATCCGGGATCAAAACGCCCTCGACAAAGATGGCTCTCCCAGGCCTGAGATCCTGCAGGATATGCTGGATGAGGCTATAACTACCCTCCTTAATGCACCCGATCCCGCTGTAGCCTGGAAGCAGCTTGCCCGGCCAGGTGATATAGTAGGCATCAAGAGCAACGTCTGGTACCATCTCCCCACCCCTAAGCCGCTTGAGACTGCTATCATAAAGCGCCTTGTTGATGCGGGTGTCAGCAAGGAAAATGTGAGTGTCGATGATCGAGGAGTGCGTAAGAACCCAGTATTCAAGCAGGCCACAGCCCTGATCAACGTCCGCCCCATGAGAACCCACCACTGGTCAGGCCTTGGTACGCTCATCAAAAACTACATCATGTTTGTCCGTTTGCCTTGGAGTTACCACGGCAACGCCTGCGAGAAACTGGGAGCTATCTGGCAGCTACCTCGCGTCAGGGGCAAGACCCGCCTTAATATATTGGTGCTGTTGACTCCACTTTTTCATGGCATCGGACCCCATCATTTCAGCAGACGGTACATGTGGCACTACTCAGGCCTCATTGTGAGCACTGATCCGGTGGCTGCCGATGCCACGGGGGCTCGGATCATACAGGCCAAACGAGATGCCTTCTTTGGTAAGGAGAGTCCCATCAGTCCGCCTCCTCTGCACATTACCGCTGCCGATGCCCACTTCGGACTGGGTAACAGCCATCCTGACAGGATACAACTTCTTAAGCTGGGGTGGAAAAGGGATATGTTGATCTAATTAGTGTCTGAACGAAAACTAGGAATTTTTTCCAAGATCAAGTCGAAGATCCCGGACTTTGAGCGGGGGAAGGCGAAAATTATAACCAGTATATAGCCTTTTAAGCACATCCGCAAACCCCAAAACCAATGTTATCCAAGAATAGGGAAAGGAGGTCTAATGAATAAAATCAGCAGAAGACAATTTATGAAGAAGACAATAGTTATGGGCACTGCCATCGCTGCATTTCCGACAGTAATTGCACATGAGAGCCAGGCGAAGAATATTGCGAAAGTAGTTGTTCACCCTAATGTGGATAATCTTCGAGTTGTCGGTATTACCGATACCGCTATGACCAAGGCTTACGAACCCGTTTCTTCCTGGGCAACCCAAGATAAACTTGTGGTCTCAAAAGCGGTATGGGAAAACATCGACAAGTTAGCTTGTGGCCTTGCTGAAACGGGAAATCCTACTGAGGCATGGCGTAGCATCTTTATAAAGCCGCCCGGTAAATCGTGGTCCGATACGGTGGTGGCGATTAAGACAAATAATATAGCCCTGCAGCATACACGTAGCGCTGTCATGGCAAAGATCTGTCATACGTTGACTCATATGCTGGGCGTGAGTCCGTTCAACATAAGCATCTACGACGCATGCCATGGCAGTACTATACGCAAGAACACGCCTTTTTTAGGTCTTCCTGAAGGATGCAGGATGGAAAACAAGTGGGGCGGAAGCTCTTCTTTAACGTCTATACCAGCGCCGTGGAAAAACGGCAAAGAAAAATCAAAGTGTCTTAAACATCTGGTGGATGGCTCAGTGGATATTCTTATAAATATAGCCATGTGCAAAGGACATAGCCAAAGGTTTGGCGGATTCACCATGACCATGAAAAATCATTTTGGAACCTTTTCTCCAAGTCCAGGTCATGAGGAAGGAGGTCAGGATTATCTCATTGCCATTAATCGAACTCCTGAAATTCTCGGTGCAATGGACAAGCAAACGGAGAAAGTCCTTTTCCCGCGCCAACAGCTCTGTCTCGTAGATGCACTCTGGGCCAGCAAGGGTGGCCCTGGAGGCAATCCTACTCATCAGCCAAACTTCCTCGCCATGGGTGTTCTGTCTC
>JBEQLC010000234.1:0-3182 GCA_040326175.1 Desulfobacteria bacterium
AGTTCGAGAGTCTCTTCTGCGGCAGCCTCTTCTTCTACCTCCGCGGGCCCCCCTGCCTCAGGTTCGTCTTCAAGGCCCACTTTTTGAAGATCAAGTTCTTCTTCAGCAGCACCCCCCGCAAGTTCGAGAGTCTCTTCTGCGGCAGCCTCTTCTTCTACCTCCGCGGGCCCCCCTGCCTCAGGTTCGTCTTCAAGGCCAAGTGCATCGATGTCAAATTCTTCTTCAACCGGTTCTTCTGCCTGCGGAGAATCGGCAGCACCTCCCGCGGGTTCCGGTGGAGGCTCAGGTTCTTCAGCTGGGGCGGGTCTGTAAACTGTAAACACGTGCTCGCACTCGGAACATTTGACCTCAGAGCCTGACTCCAGAATCATTTTGTCATCAAGGTCGAAGCTGGTGTTGCATTTTTCACAGGTTACGATCATTGTAGGCCCCTTTCGTTTACGGTTTCAGATGGTAAATTTCCGGCAACTCACGATATTTCTCGTCAAAGTCAAGACCGTATCCGACTAAGAATCCGCTCTCAACCACATGCCCTGTATAGTCTATGGGTACCTGTACCTTACGACGTTCGGTCTTGTCGATAAAGGCGCACACCTTGACAGACTTCGGATGGCATTGCTTAAGGTGCTTTAGCAAGAAGTCAACGGTCAGACCGGAGTCCACTATGTCCTCAACGATAAGGACATCCCGATCTTTCACATCGAGTTCAATCTCTTTAGTTGTCTGCACGCTTCCGGAAGATACGGTTCCAGAGCCGTAACTGGCCAGACGGATAAAGTCAACCTGGACAGAAATAGTAAGCTCTCGCACGAGGTCAGCCAGAAAGATAAAAACCCCGTTTAGCACACCTATAATGCAAAGATCCTTTCCAGCATAGTCTTTTGATATCTGGCGTGCAAGGCCCCTAACTTTTTGCGCGATCTCAGCCCTGGACAATACGGGGACTAATTCTTCCGGCATACACTCAACCTAGAGGCCAGCTTCTGAAAGTTCCTGAACTAGGCTCTTCTGTTTTTTGTTCAGGCGCTTGGGGATTTTGACCAGGATGCGAGCATAAAGGTCTCCCCTTCGGCCCTTTTTCATTTCGGGAAGGCCGTATCCCTTCATCCGCAACTTCGTTTGATGCTGGGTCCCAACAGGTATCTTAAGCTTCAAGTCTTTTCCATCCACGGTTGGAACCGTTATCTCTGTCCCCATCAGGGCCTCCGTCAACTTGATTTCTCTATCAATATAAAGGTCATGTCCTACCAGACTGAAGGCAGAATCATCAAGTAACTTGGCCTGGATGTAAAGATCTCCGGGTGGTCCGCCAAACGCCCCCGGCTGCCCCTTACCGGCTAGTCGGAGTTTTTTCCCGGTCACCATCCCCTTGGGGAGCTTGACATTGATCTTTTTCGGTTGGCCCCCCTCCCCCTCCAGGGCGATAGTCTTAGTTCCACCGTCGAGTACTTCTTGGAGGGTAAGAGGGAGTTCATACACAAGGTCCGACCCTTTGACCTGAGCCCTTTGGCCTCTGGTATGACCGCCAAAAGGGTCTCCCCCAAAATTAAATGCGAATCTCCGACCACCTCCACCGCCGCCCATGAACATGTTTCCGAAGCTGCCGTCGTCGAAACCAAACTCTCTAAAGATATCTCCGAAATTAACGCCCCTGAATATGTCCTCCTGGGAGTAACGCTGCTGGAAACCGGACGCACCAAAGGTATCATACTGCTTGCGTTTCTCTTTGTCGCTCAAGACAGCATAGGCTTCGCTGATCTTCTTGAACATTTCTTCCGCAGGCTTGTCCCCTTTGGTGCGATCAGGATGGTATTTCATGGCAAGCTTGCGATAGGCCTTCTTGATCTCACCTTCGCTGGCGTTCTTACTAACACCCAGGACCTTATAATAATCAGTTTCAGACACCAAATAATCCTCTTTTCGAGGCGGATAGCATGAATTATTGAGATATGATATATAGTCTCAATATAACTGACACCCTCATTATGTCAAGTAAATAACAGGCATTGCAGTGGGTTCACCGGCTCGTTCCGACCTCGTGAACGACTGCCGAAAGAAAGACTTTCCGTACTTCAGGGGGAGGCAGAGTCATTGAAAATCATGAGTCCTTCTGTAGATCAAACATCGCCAAGCACTCTCTCCGCGGATGCCATCAAACAAAGCCTCAGGACTCGATGGATAGGCCAGCCAGCCATTTATTCTTTTGATTTAGTTGAATCGACTAATGCAGAAGCGAACCGTCTGGCTCAAGACGGGGCTCCAGAAGGGACGTTGATAGTCGCTGACGCCCAAACCAAAGGGCGGGGCCGCTTGGGGCGCACCTGGGTCTCACCTCCGGTAAGCGGGCTGTACCTTTCCATCATATTAAGACCTGCCCATCCTCCCGACTGGTTTTCGAGACTCATGCTAACCGCAGGCGTGGCAGTGGCTTCTGCCATCCAGCAAATTGGGACAACGCCTCAGCTCAAATGGCCAAACGACATCCTGATTGGTGATCGGAAGGTGGGCGGTATCTTGACGGAGGCTGTATTCAACAAGACACGAATCGACTTTGCTGTTCTTGGCATTGGCATCAATGTGAATACAGAGCAGGACGAGCTTCCGATTTCTATCAGAAACCTGGCCACTTCCCTTCGACTTGTTCTTGGGAAAAGGGTCTCGCGGATCGATCTTCTTCAAATCTTGCTGTATCAGCTCGAGCAGTGGTACGAATCATTGGACACGGGAGCCTTTCCAACCATCCTTGAGACCTGGTCTGAATTTGACACCACCCTGGGAAGAGTGGTGGAAATATTCCTCCCGGAAAGGAGGGTTGTAGGTGTTGCCGAAGCTTTGCACCAAGACGGCACCCTTTTGGTTCGAGACAAAAGGGATTGTCTGCACAGGATCGTGGCAGGAGATGTCGTGCACTGTCACCTGGATCACGGCCCTGATTTGAAGTCTTGAACCTATAAGCTATCTCAAAAATGCGTCTGACGCTCCATGGCGGTGTTGCGAGTCGGCTCAAAATGCTCACATACTAACGTGTATGCTCCGCTTTTTCGCTTGTCCCGCCATAGCTTTCCAAGCGACGGCGGACCGCCCCGCGTTTGCTGAGAACCTTTATCTTATGGAGCCCCACGGGTAAACCCGTGGTCCCACTAAAGTACCCGTCTTCGCCTTCGGCTACGACGCGGTTATCC
>JBEQLC010000235.1:0-3177 GCA_040326175.1 Desulfobacteria bacterium
TCCCATCATGGTACCCAATGACTTGGACTGGTACGGGTTGTGCTACACCATCCGCCACGACATACACCATCCGATTCGTTCCCGCTGTCACTATGGCATCCTTGGGGACCAGGAGAGCCTTCCTCTTGGTTCCCAGACTAAATGTCGCTGTCGCCTCCATGCCGCTCCTGATCTCCAAGTTGGGATTGGCCAGTTCGATTCGAACCGGAAACGTACGGGCATTCATGTTGCCTTCCGGGAGAACAGCAGAGATCTTTCCGGAAAACGTGTCATCCGACAGGCTTGTCACCAGTACCCTCACCGGGCCGTCCTGAGAAAGCTGCATGGCGTAACGCTCGGGCACGTCCACGATGATCCGGATGCGTCCCAAGTCCAGCAGGGATACGACCGGACCGCCCACATCTATCCACTCGCCTACCTGCGTATGCTCTTCGGCAACAAATCCTGCAAAAGGGGCGACGACTGTTTTGTTGCGGATATCATCCTTCAACAGTTCAATCTCAGCTTCAGTTCGAAGAAGTTCCTGTTTAAGGGACTGATACCGATCCAATGCTTCGTCATATTTGCTCTCAGCAATGCTGTCAGAACCTTTTAGTTTGGTGTACCGACCGAGTTCTTTTTCTGCCAAAACCGAGTTTGATCGCACTCTCTCCATGATAGCCTCTGCCGCCTTAAGACGAAGCGCCAGATTGGTTGATCTGAGTCTTGCAAGGACTTGTCCTTTCTTAACGAAGTCGCCCTCACTCACCGGGAAGTCCTGCACCAATCCCGAAACCTGAGCGGCGACCGTGCTACGGGCAATCGCTTCAGTGGTGCCAACCAAGGTTACATGATTTGAAACCATGTCTTCGACGACTGAAGCGACCTGCACATGGGCCGGTGGCGGCCCCTGGCGTTCTTGCTTTGCGTCTTCAGCCCGGACCATGGAACCAATATTCAGATAGACAACAAGGGCCACCAACATGCCGGAACCGACGAAACTTTTGAGATATATTTTCTTCATAGACCTTCTCTTTTTTCACTCCTGATCATACGATTTTCTGATTGAATGTGCCTTAGACACGAGTGGGGCACCTCTGGTCCCTGCCCGTGGGGTACCCCACCTGATCCGACAACGTGAAATTATTTTGGTTGCTCTATCGCAATGAGCCTACATACCGGTCTCCCAGAAGATGGTTTGCTATGACTACGCGTTGAATCTCCGATGTCCCCTCATAGATGGTAAAGACACGCGCATCTCTGTAATAACGCTCAACCGGGTATTCCTTAGTGTAACCATACCCTCCATGAATTTGCAATGCCTTAGCCGCAACCCGGTTGACCATCTCCGAGGCAAACAGCTTTGCCATAGATGCTTCCATGGTGTATTTCTCGCCCCTGTCTTTCTTGGCCGAGGCAGAAAAGGTCATCTGCCGTGCTGCCTCTATCTCAGTAGCCATGTCCGCCAGCATCCAGCGCAGGCCCTGAAACTTTGAAATCGGCTGGCCAAACTGCTCTCGCTCTTTAGCATAAGAAACCGCTGCATTCAATGCAGCCTGGGCAACCCCAATCGACTGTGCAGCGATCCCTATACGGCCACTATCCAAGGCGGTCATAGCGATCTTAAAGCCATCTCCCTCTTGCCCCAGTAGACATTCAGCAGGAACTCGGCAATTGTCAAAAATCATATCGGTCGTATCAGACGCGCACAGTCCCATCTTTTCTTCAGTCTTTCCCACCAAGAACCCGGGCATTCCCTTCCTGACAACAAACGCGCTTATTCCTTTATGCCGTTTTCCCTTGTCTGTCTTGGCCGTTATTATGGTTAAGCCGGCATTCTTCCCCGAGGTAATGAAGCGTTTGGTGCCATTGATGATGTAGTGGTCTCCGTCACGCTCGGCCCAGGTCGATTGGCTTAGAGGGTCCGATCCTGCCTGAGGTTCTGTCATGGCAAAGGCACCTATGACTTCACCTGTAGCCAATGGTTTCAGGTAGGCCTGTTTCTGTTCTTCAGTTCCAAAGCGGACTATCGTCTCACACACGATAGAATTATGGACAGACATTACAACGGCCGTTGCAGCACAAGCATATGCTATTTCTTGGAGTGCCAACACATAACTCACCGTATCTACCGCAGCCCCATCGTATTCCGGCGGAACCATCATCCCCATGAGGCCCAGTTCTGCCATCTGGCTGAGATTCTCCGCCGGAAACTCCTTGGACCGATCACGCTCCATGGCCGTGGGAAGAACGACTTGCCTGGCAAAGTCTCTGACCATGGTTTGAATCATGAGTTGTTCTTCAGTCAGCTTGAACGTCATAGCCCACTCCTCGTACGACCTATTAGCTCAGATTAAAGGCATAGCCTTTCCCAAAAAGTGTCTATAGTGAGCTAAAATATATCAAGGCTGAAATCATCAACTTTAGCGCACTTGAGTTCACTTTAGGCACTCAGGGCGTATAGATAATAACCAAGAGCTCTGCCTTCTTCTTGCCTGTGTTTCTGAGCTTATGTCTGACGCTTGAGTTAAAATGTAGTGATTCCCCCGTTTTCAAGCGGTTCACATGGTCACCGACGGTTATCTCTACATTTCCAGCCAATACAAACGCAAACTCTTCCCCCTCATGTTGATACCCGACCCCTTTATGATCCTTCATGGCATCAACCGTAACACGAAACGCCTTGAGGTGTTTGTTTTCCGCGCCCGGCGTCAGTGTCGTGTAGGCATAATTCTTAGTGCGTTTCTTGTATGCCTTCGCACGGCTTTCGGCTGTGGATGTCTCTTCCTTGAGCAACAATCCTGAGTCAATCTCCAGGGCCCGAGATATCTGCAACAGGGTCCCAACAGGGGGTATGGTCTTCCCTGACTCAATCTGTTTCAGAGAATCAATACTGCACCCGGTATCATTAGCCACCTGATCCAGTGTGATCTTTTTCTTCTGCCTGGCTTTCTTGATCTTTTCCCCCACGGGGACTGACCGGGCAACCTTTTTTCTCGGCATACCATACCTCCTGAAGCACCTAAAATGAGCCAAATCTGATGAACTCGTAAAGCGTCTTTTGTCCACGATATTGAGCGTTTTGGGAAGCCGTCAAAGTCGATTGCAGGCTCAAACGCCTGATAGACAGTCTCAGTTGTCCGTTTAACTTCAGACGCTTTAAGTCACACTGCAAGCTATCTCAAGAATGTGGATCAG
>JBEQLC010000236.1:0-3176 GCA_040326175.1 Desulfobacteria bacterium
GTAGAGGCTTGTAGCAGGGTTTGTAGCCCAGCAGTAAGAAGAAAGCCCCGCTCTCCGGCAACGGAGGCGGGGTTTTCTTGATTGTAGATTGCAGATTGTAGATTGCGGAATTTTATAGTTTCCATTTGCATCGATCCCAAATCCGCAATCTAACATTCCTTTCTTCTTTGGCACGATTTGTGCTCCTAATACGAGCAACTCTCTTCCTGAGTTAACAGGGAACGAACATCAAAATGTTGGGTTTGAGTAAAGTGATCCTCGGTCCATATCTGAGGTTACGAGAAGACACCCTTGTGCTCTGTGCAAGGGCAAAAGCTTGAGATGAAAATCCGAACAGTTTTATTAGTTTCAGCTTTATTGGCTTTCCTTTCCGCCTCGGTGGGTGGATACTTATACTACTCATCCCTAAAGGAATCTGCCATATTTTTGATCCTGTGCATACTTATCGGCTCATCAGTGTTTCTACTCTACATAGTGGCAAGTCGTGACATTATACAGCGAAAAGCGGCCGAGGAGGCGCTGCGGCAGGCTCACGATGAGCTTGAGCAACGGGTTGCAGAACATACGCCTGAGCTTGAAGCAAACGAGCAATTGACACAGGAAGTTGAAGAGCGCAAGCGGGCAGAGGAAGAGCTTGATCTCCAAAAAACCTACTTCCAACACCTTTTCGAGAATTCACCAGAAGCCAGCGTAATACTAGACAAAGAGGACAGGATTGTTGAGGTAAACAGCGAATTCGAAAAGCTTTTTGAATATTCCAACGAGGAGATCAAGGGTAACTGTATCAACGATCTGATTGTAAGCGAGGATTTAATTGATGAAGCAAAGGATTTGAGTCAGAGAACCTTCGAATGCAAGGTAGTCAAAAAGAAAACTGTGCGCAAGCGCAAGGGAGGCAGCCTGGTTGATGTTTCCATCCTGGGCTACCCGATCACATTTAATGGTGAACAGGTCGGTGTGTATGCAATCTATAAGGATATTACCGAGAGCAAGCGGGCGGAGGAAGCCCTGAGGGAATCGGAGAAACAGTATCGAAACCTGGTAGATAATGCTCTCGTTGGGATCTATAAGACCGATCTTGATGGAAACATTCTTTATGTCAATGAAGCATTAATCAAGATGATGGAGTTCGAGTCGCTTGATGAGATGAAATCTGTTGGGGTTCTGGCGCGGTACAGCAACCTTGAAGACAGAGATAAATTAATTGCAACACTAAACGAATCGGGTGAAGTAAACAACTTCGAAGTCGACTTGCTCACCAAGACAGGAACTGTGAAGAATGTGATCTTAACAGCTCTTCTTGAGGGGGGCGTCATCTCCGGAATGATTTTGGACATCACCGAGCGCAGGCAGGCAGTGGATGAAAGTATTCGCCTGGCTACGGCCGTTGAGCAGGCTGCAGAAAGCGTCATTATCTCGGACAGAAGCGGCACCATCCAATATGTAAATCCGGCCTTTGAACGACTCAGCGGTTTTAATAAAGAAGATATAGCCGGGCAGAACTTCCGTATTCTCAAAAGTGATAAACACGATGATGACTTTTACAGGCAGATGTGGAAGAAGATCTCCTGTGGCGAGGCGTGGGCAGGCCGGATAAGCAATAGGATGAAAGATGGATCATTGCGCGAATTCGAGACCATAATCTCTCCCGTCCGAGACGGCTCGGAGGACATTGTAAACTTTGTCTCAGTCAATCGCGATGTAACCCAGGAGGTTGCACTCGAGGCCCAATTACTTCATGCTCAAAAGATGGAAGCTGTTGGTACCCTGGCAGGGGGTATTGCCCACGATTTTAACAATCTACTTCAGGTTATCCAGGGTTATACTGAAGTCCTGCTACATGAGACAAATCATGAACAGTCCGGCTACGAGCCACTAAAGAAGATTCACGGTTCCGCCAAGAGAGGGGCCGAACTCACCAGCCAGCTGCTTACGTTCAGCCGCAAGGTGCAGAGTGAAAGGCGGCCCCTGGACCTCAACCAGGAGGTGGAGCAGGTCAGGAAACTGCTGGAGCGAACCATTCCCAAAATGATTGAGATCGAACTCTATTTGAGCGAAACAGACGCCATAGTTAGTGCCGACCCTGTTCAGGTGGAACAGGCTCTAATGAATCTGGCAGTAAATGCGATGGACGCGATGCCCGAAGGCGGCAAAATAATCCTGGAGACAGAAAAGGCAGTCCTCGATGAGCAGTTCTGTAAGGCCCACCTGGGTGCAAAACCTGGAGAGTATGTACTGCTGAGCATCTCAGACACCGGACATGGCATGGACAAAGAAACCCTCGATCATGTTTTCGAGCCTTTCTATACAACCAAAGAGGTTGGCAAAGGAACAGGTTTGGGATTGGCCATGGTCTACGGCATAGTCAAAACTCACGAGGGCTACATTTTATGCTACAGCGAACTCGGCTCTGGGACCACGTTCAAGATTTACTTGCCTGCCCTGGTACAGAGTGGGCACTGGAGAGAAGCAGGCGAAGGAGATGACCAACTCAAAGGGGGTGATGAGACCATCTTGCTGGTTGATGACGAGAAGTATATCAGAGAGCTAGGAGTGGAGTTGCTGACTGATGTTGGCTACGAGGTTTTTACGGCTATCGATGGAGAAGGCGCCTTACAGCTTTACCGGAAGGAGCAACAAAGAATTGATCTCGTTATTCTAGACCTGGTGATTCCTGGAATGGGTGGCAAGAAATGTTATGAGGAAATTCTCAAAATAAACCCACAGGCGAAGATTCTTATCGTCAGCGGCTATTCCGTCAATGGTCCCGGGAAAGAAGCCATGGAAGCCGGGGCCAAGGGGTTTGTGGGTAAACCATTCGATGTAAGCCATATGCTCAAGGTAGTCCGCGATATCTTAGACCAGGATTGAAAGATGTGACAGGGTGTCGGGTGTCAGGTGTCAGTAAAAAGAAACAGAGAATCTGAAACCTGAACACTGAACACTGAAACCTTTAATTCCTCAATCCGAAATCCGCAATCCGAAATCCCCACTACCATTATCCCCACGTTGCAAATAGGGATTATCTGTTATAATTTAGACACGACAACCATGCTGAGTTATGATCTGATCCAGCGTCCAAAATGTTTAAGGTGAGGTTCGAGCATGAATGAAGAGATTCCAAAGTCAGGTTGCGACGCTGCTGGCGTGCAACCGCAAACAACAGAAACGTGCTG
>JBEQLC010000237.1:0-3113 GCA_040326175.1 Desulfobacteria bacterium
AGCCATGTCGCCAGTGTGCCCCACCATATCGCAGTTGGCGAAATTAATAAGAATAAACGAATAGTTGCAGCCATCTTTGACTATTTCAAGCAACTTGTCTCGCACGTCGTAAGCATTCATTTCCGGGTGCGAAGCGAATGTGGCAGGGTCAAACTGGCTCTTTACCTCGACCTGATCCTCTCTCGGAAACGGCTTGGTCGATTTTCCGTTGAAGAAGCTGGTCACATGGCGGTATTTCTGGGTTTCCGCAAGGCGCAGTTGCCTTAGGCCGTTGTTGCTGACCACCTCTCCCAGGAGATTCTTCATCCCAGTTCCAGCATTAATGGCTCCAAGGATAAAGCGGGGGAATTCATCATAGTAGCGAGTGAGACCGACGTATAGACAATCCGGCCGGCGCGAGCGACTTCCCGGGTAGTCATCTTCGACAAAGGCCATGGAGAGCTGAATAGCGCGGTCCTGTCGAAAGTTCGTGTGAAGAAGAGAATCACCGTCCATAACCCCATCGTAATCTCCGATAACATGCGGTGGGACATACTCGTCAAACATGTCGACACCGTCGGGTGTCTTGTCCTTTGCATAAGCCTCCTCGACAGCGGCCTCAGCGCTTGCTGCCTTTCGGCCGACGGCGTTCACGATACACTCAAAGGCGGCAGTAGTGAGGTCCCAGTTCTTGGAGCGATCCATTCCATAATAGCGTCCCATCAGGGTACCCACACGGCAGTTGCCCACCTCTCTCATAACGAGATTCAACTGGCCGATAAAGTGGAGTGCAGAGCGGGGTGGTGTGTCGCGCCCATCAGTGAAGACATGAACGATGATCTCTTCAACGCCCTGTCGCCGGACCCCCCGCATGATCTTAAACATCTGTTCACAATGTGCGTGCACCCCTTCGTCCTGCAAAAGGCCCATGAGGTGTAGCCGCGAGTTGTTCGTCTTGCAGTTCTGGACCAGGCTTTTCAAGTGCTCGGCTTCAAAGAATGAACCGTCCATCATGGCGTCGTTGATTCGCGTAAGCTCCTGGATTACAATTCGACCAGCGCCCATATTGAAGTGACCGACTTCGCTCGATCCCTGGTAGCCCTGCGGCAGACCTACGGGTTCCCCCGAGGCATGGATCAGCACCCAAGGATAATTGGCTATATACGAATCCACATAGGGTGTTCTTGCCGCCTTGACCGCGTTTCCTTCACTCTCCTGGCGATAGCCCCAGCCATCGCGAACAATCAGTGCAACAGGTTTCATGGGAACTCCTTGGGTCTGCGCCCACGGATAGCACGGATTCAAAACAACCTCAATATCATTTGTTTTGACAGGAACTTAGTCGTTTTGATATATGAACCCAAAAGCGACCGCATTTCGTGTTCTGATGTATCCAGACTTATGTGGACCTATCGGGATTTATCAGGATTGCAGGGAGCTTCAATGTACACTTTAGAGAGGGTTTAAGTATGCGGGTCGGTTTAGGATACGACGTGCACCGGCTGATTCATGAGCGTAAACTGGTTCTTGGGGGTGTGGTCATACCCTTTGAAAAGGGTCTTCTGGGCCATTCTGATGCTGACGTTGTTCTGCATGCCCTGTGCGATGCCTTACTGGGTGCTGCTGGTCTTGGGGACATTGGGGAGCATTTCCCGGACACCGAACCTCGGTTTAAGGATATTTCGAGTATGGAACTTCTTATTCGGACATTTCAGCGTATTCGAGAAGAGGGCTTTCTTGTAAATAACGTAGACGCGACCATACTGGCCGAAGCCCCGAGGCTCGACAGGCACCGTCACGCCATGCAGTCGAATATTGCAGATGTTCTGGAAGTGGATCCCAGAGTTGTGAACATCAAGGCAACAACAATGGAGGGACTGGGGGCTGTTGGAAAAGGAGAGGCCATAGCCGCTATGTGCGTGGTCACACTTCGGGCGAAGTGAAGCACTGGAAGTCCCAGACGAAAACTGAAAGGCAAAAAAAGGATCATTGATTGCTGATGTAGCTTTATTGATCTCCAATTGTCCAATCGACAACGACCAATAACCAATGACATATGACCAAAGAGTTGAGCCGTGTTGAAAATATACAATACACTTAGCAACAAGAAGGAGATTTTTGAACCCATAAAGCCGGGTAAGGTCGGGATGTATGTGTGCGGACCGACGGTCTACGATGCCAGCCACATCGGTCATGCCCGCTCTATGGTGGTCTTTGATGTGATTGTTCGCTATCTCAGGGCGGTTGGCTATGATGTGACTTATGTTCGCAACTTTACCGACGTGGATGATAAGATCATAAACCGAGCCGGAGAGTTGGGAATTACTACCCGGGAGCTTTCAGAAAAATATATTAAGGAATTCTATGAAGACATGGACGCTCTGAAGGTGGAGCGGGCGACTATAGAGCCCAGGGCCACAGACCACATTGACGAGATCGTTGGGGCGGTCGAGCGCCTGATTTCACGCGACCATGCCTATGAGGCCGGGGGTGATGTGTTTTTTGCAGTAGAGACTTTTGAGAAATACGGCAAGCTATCTGGCCGCAGACTTGAGGAGATGGAAGCAGGAGCGCGCATAGAGGTGGATGAAAAGAAGCGCAATCCTTTTGATTTTGCCCTGTGGAAGGGAGCTAAACCAGGGGAGCCCACGTGGGACAGCCCGTGGGGAAAGGGTCGGCCTGGCTGGCATATTGAGTGTTCGGCTATGAGCACCCGCTTTCTGGGCCATCATTTTGATATCCACGGGGGCGGCAAAGACCTGATCTTTCCACATCACGAGAACGAGATAGCTCAATCTGAAGGGGCCTTTGACGAGCCGTTCGTGAATGTTTGGATACACAACGGATTTCTTAGGATCGATCAGGAAAAGATGTCCAAGTCTCTCGGGAATTTCCTGGTGATCAAGGATATCTTGAAAGAATACCATCCTGAAGTGGTCCGTCTCTTCCTTCTCTCCAATCACTACCGCAGCCCCATCGATTTCACAGATCAGGCGATGGTTGAAGCCGAAGCCGGTCTTGAGAAGATCTATGCATCGCTGCAAAGAATCGATGAAATCCTCAACTCATCCGATCTCGGGGTTGATGAGCCTGATCATGGAGTGCTTTGGACAAACTTCTGTCAGGCTATGGAC
>JBEQLC010000238.1:0-3113 GCA_040326175.1 Desulfobacteria bacterium
ATGCTTCCAACTCTTGCGGCTCCATCTGGACAACTGCGAAATCGGCCGAGTTGAACACTCCCAGGAGCATAGCCTTATAGCGCCGTTTTTCCCGGCCATTGGATATCTTGATGCTTTGGGCCATTGAAACCGCGTGGGCATTTGTCAAAATCAATCCCTTCATTCCCGGGAAGTTCTTCTCGTCCTCGAAGAAGAAACCGCTAGCTGAAGCGGTGTCAAAGTTGGGACTTTTCCAGGGCTTGTGGTAGTACCCCGACTTTTTGGTGGCAAGGATCCGTACCACCTGCGTGTCAATCCGGGAATTGGACTGTCCACCATAACAAAGAGAGCCGAGGAGGAAAAAAACCAGTGTAAGCAAGACAGTAATAGTCCTATACTTCATTCTTAGAGACTCCTTTTATGATTTACTCTGGGTTAGAGAATACCAGTATTGATATATTTAGAACATTTAACTATAAAACATATTTAGAGATTAGGGAATTAGGGAATTGAAGAGCTGTTAGATGAGTATTTTAATCATTGGACCACGTCGGCAAGAATCTTGACAGTATCTTCATACCGTGTTATCAGTTCAATCTGACTGAGCGCTCGTTCAGTGAAGGCATAAGGCACGAGGCATAGGGCATAAGGTAAAATTCGAATTTAGAAATCCGAAATCCGAAATGATTTAGCCCCATGCTATTATGCGTCAAGACCAAATGTATAATGTAGCGATAAGAAAATAGGAGTGGAAGATGAGAGAAGCGGTCATCGTGAGCGCTGTGCGCACCCCCATAGGCAACTTCAATGGTACTTTAAGTACATTTGGTGCGACCCAACTGGGTGCACTCGTGATCGAGGAGGCAATAAAACGGGCCGGCATAGCCAAGGAAGATGTCAATGAGGTAAACATGGGGATTGTCCTTCCCTGCGGCTATGGCCAAAATCCGGCACGACAGGCCGCGATTAAGGCCAGCTTACCCTGGGAAGCGGAGAGTCTCTCCATCAATAAGGTTTGTGGCTCCGGTCTGAAAGCTGTGATGCTGGCAGCTCAAGCCATCCAAATAGGTGATGCCGACGTGGCGGTTGCCGGGGGCATGGAGAGTATGAGCCAGGCGCCATATTATCTTGAAAAGGCGCGTTTTGGTTACCGCCTGGGCAATGCTACCCTTCATGACCATATGTTACGTGATGGTTTGTGGGACATCATCAATGATTTCCACATGGGTATGTCCAATGAACTCTGTTCGGAAAAATATAATGCCAGCCGGGAGGATCAGGACAGATACGCAGCAGAATCTTACCGACGTGCCCTGATGGCCATAGAGGCTGGCAGATTTCAAGACGAAATCGTGGCTGTTTCCATCCCGCAAAGAAAGGGAGATCCTATTCTGTTCAGCCAGGACGAATGCCCCAGGGAAACTTCCTACGAGAGTCTTGCCCAGTTGAAACCAGTTTTCAAGGAAGGTGGAGTCACCACCCCGGGCAACGCTTCAATTATCAGCGACGGCGCTGCCGCCGTGGTGGTGATGGCAAGAGAAAAGGCAGAAGCCATGGACTGTCAAATCTTGGCTACCATTGGCGCCCAAGCCTCAGCGGGGATCGATGCCAAGTACCTGCTTGTTGCCCCCATCCTGGGGATTCCAAAGTGTCTTAATAAAGAAGGTATCAGCCAGAAAGATGTGGATCTCTTCGAAATCAATGAGGCCTTCAGCGGCTCCACCGTGGCGGTTCTGAAGGAGCTGCAGTTGGATCCGGCCAAGGTAAACGTAAACGGTGGTAGTGTCGCCCTCGGACACCCCATTGGTGCGAGCGGTTGCCGAGTACTTGTCACCCTGCTTCATGAAATGATCAAACAAGACAAAAAGACAGGACTAGCCTCCCTTTGCCTGGGAGGAGGCGAGTCCGTGGCAATGGTTGTCAAGCGGTAGTCACCGCTTGCGCATAGCGCAAAGCGCATGGCGCATAGCGTAAAGCAGTGCGGCGAGACGGGCGAGACGAGAGGTCGGGCGAGACGGGGAAGTTATACGTTATATGTTAATCGTTATTCGGACTTCTTCAGAGAACTCTTTGTCAGTATTAACATATAAAGTTATGGAATATGATTACCACGTATAACTAATAACGGATAACGATACTGCCTGCTGCGCGCTGCTAGCTGCCTGCTACGGGGCTTGAGGGATAAATCTTGACAATTTGACCAAATACAGGGAGACCCGAGATGGAAGTGAAGACCTTCGGAGTCGTGGGTGCTGGTCTCATGGGAAACGGTATTGCTCAGGTTGCGGCCATGAGCGGCCTGCAGGTCATTATGAGCGACATTAAGGATGAGTTTGTCCAGCGCGGCCTGGAAAACATCACCAAGATTTTGAGTCGCAGTGTGGATAAGGCTAGGATGAGCGTCGAGGAAAAGGACGCGATCCTGGGCCGCATCAAGACCACCGTTGATAATAAAGACATGTCAGCGGCTGACTTTGTTGTGGAAGCTGCAACGGAAAACGAACCCCTTAAATTCCAGATCTTCCAAGATCTTGATGAAATCTGCAGGCCTGAGGTCATCCTTGCCACCAATACCTCTTCTATTCCCATCGGTCGCATTGCGGCGCAAACCCAACGTCCTGAAAAGGTCATCGGCATGCACTTCATGAACCCTGTCCCAGTCATGAAACTAGTGGAAGTGATTCCCGGACTCGCTACATCAGATGACACTTTTAAGATCACCTGGGATTTGGCCAGCAAGTTCGGCAAGACCCCGGTCAAGGCCAACGACTATCCGGGCTTCATCGCTAACAGGATCCTCATGCCCATGATAAACGAGGCCATCTACTGCCTCTACCATGATGTGGGTAGGCGCGATGATATAGATACGGTGATGAAACTGGGAATGAACCACCCCATGGGTCCTTTAGCATTGGCGGACCTCATTGGCTTGGACACTTGCCTTGCTATTATGGAAACCCTCTACAATGGCTTCTCTGATTCAAAGTACCGGCCGTGCCCTTTGCTGCGCAAGTATGTGGAAGCCGGTTGGTTGGGACGTAAGACAGGACGGGGATTCTATGAGTACGACTAGAGGTCAGAGGACAGATGACAGACGACGGAGGACAGAGGGCAGACGGCAGACGACAGACGAC
>JBEQLC010000239.1:0-3080 GCA_040326175.1 Desulfobacteria bacterium
CCTTCACCGGCAACCTTTATGGCTGCCTCCCAATCCATAGGGTCGTATCCTGCTGGTAGCGGGTTACATCGCTCTTTGTACCAGGAAAAGGTATTGACCTTGTTGAAAGAAACACAGGGCTGTAATACGTCAATTAGGGCAAAGCCCCGATGAGCAATGCCCTGCTGAATTAACTCGGACAAATGATCCATCTTGCCGGAGAAACCTCGGGCAATAAAACCGGCCCGCATGGCCACGGCCACTACGATTGGACTGAAAGGCAGTGACGGCACGCCTTCAGGCTGAGCCTTTGTTACAAAACCTTCGGGAGATGTGGGGCTGGCCTGTCCCTTGGTCAGGCCGTATACCTGATTATTGTGTACCAAAAGTGTTATGTCGATGTTTCTACGAATGGCCGCCAGAAAGTGGTTGCCACCCTCTCCGTAATTACACCCGTCACCACTTTCAACAATTACCGTGAGTTTCGGGTTGGTAAGCTTCGCGCCTGTGGCCACCGGGAGAGATCGGCCGTGAAGGCCATTGAAGACATTTGCATTAAGATAATGAGGTGCCTTGGCAGCCTGACCAATACCAGAGACAAACAGCACCTCGTGAGGCTTCAGTTGCCTGGCTACCAGCGCTTGTTTGACCGCCTCTAAAATTGAATGATTTCCACAGCCCGGGCACCAGGCCGTCTCGTAGCTTCCGTAATCTGCAATGTTTACCATTTTTTTCACCCCTCCGATTTTGGTCATTGGTTCAAATCCCTTAGGATTGACTCAGGTGTCAATGGCAGTCCATCATATCGAAGCACCTTCTTCTTGATTTCAAATCCCGACTCTCGCCGGATCAGCCGCGCCAATTGACCGCTGGCGTTGCTCTCAATACTGATGACCTGCCTTGCATCCTGTAAGCGTCCCAAAAACTGGTCAGGAATAAGTGGCCAAACCTGCGAAAAATGAAGCGTGGCGACCCTTTCTCCGTTGGATCTCAAAAGTGAAGCCGCTTCGAGGACCGCACCCTTGCTCGAACCCCATGAGACCAGCAACAGGTCCGGTTTGGTTTCCCCTTCAATATCCGGAGGGATGACATCAGTTTGAATCCCTTTCTCCTTTCTCAGCCTCTTTTCCAACATCTTCCTTCTCACGGTAAGATCTTCCGTAATGTGACCTCCCTCTGTATGCTCATCGCTATCAGCTACCACAAGATGTTCGGTCATCCCCGGAAGGAGGCGAGGAGAAACCCCGCTTTCTGTTATGGCATAACGTGCATAAGGGGAAGTCGCAGCTTTCTCGATACATATAGGCACTGGGAGTAATTTCTCAACATCAAAGGGGATCACAGTGCGATAGGAATCCGCGAGAAACTGGTCGGTCAGAAGAAACATTGGGCCCTGGTATCGCTCTGCCAGCTCAAAGGCCTTGCGTGTGAGGTGAAAGCATTCTTCCACCGTTCCAGGTGCAAAGACTGCTCGTGGAAACTCACCGTGCCCAGCGTGCAGGACAAACTCGAGGTCAGCCTGCTCGGTTCTTGTGGGAAGGCCAGTTGCTGGTCCGGGGCGCTGGGCCACCACGACCACCAGGGGGGTTTCCGTCATGGCTGCCAGACTGACCCCTTCCACCATAAGGGCAAATCCACCCCCTGATGTTGCCACCATACTTAGGGTTCCAGCAAATGAAGCCCCAATAGCCATGTTGATGGCCGCAATCTCATCTTCCGCCTGTTCTACAATCAAACCCATTTTCTTGGCATGGCCTGCCAGGTTCAGATTGATGGAGGTAGCAGGGGTCATGGGATAGAAGGCAGCAAACTTTAAGCCAGCAGAAAGGGCCCCAAGGGCAATGGCCTCGTTGCCATTCATTATCAAGCGCCGAGAGGTGTTTGGGATAGTGGGGAGTTTAAGGTCGAATTTTGCGTGTTCTGTCGTCCACCTTACGGCAGATGCAAGCACACGTTGGTTTTCTACAGCCAAACTCGCGTCCTTTTTGTCAAGGAAATCATCCAATGCCCCTGCCATCAGGCTTTCGCTCAAACCAACAATGGATCCGACTACCCCAAGGGCTACGATGTTTGAGAACCTGTTTTGAGCCAATTCCTTAAAAGGTACTTTTAAAAGAAACCCGCTATCAATATCTAAGGCGGTATCAAGGACGATGACCCCGTCAGACGATAGATTCCCGCGATGAAGAGTGACGGTATCACTGTCGAGAGCGACCAAAAGGTCTACAGGCTCTCTTGGGGCAATGATCTTTTCAGCCCCCGCCCGGATGGCAAAGGTGTTATGCCCGCCTCGTATGCGAGACTGGTAGCTTTGTGTTATGAGTATGGAATAGCCGCTTCGCGCGAGGCTTTTGGCCAGGAGTTGTCCGACGGTAACCAGCCCTTGACCTGCTTCACCGCCAATGAGGATGTTCAGAGTATTATCTCGCATTTCAGGCACTCCTAAGTTTATGTCTTTTCCGCAATTATACTTGCAATAGCCTTTCTGTTTTTAAAAATTCCTTCACGATAGCGAAGGCATCGGAAATCACGAAATAAATCAAGAAGCTCATTGTGCTTCAGCAGATGGTCCGGGTTTTTTGGCTTACCAAATCTGGCCTGGTCAACGATAAAGGTTTCATATACCACCATACCACCGATGCGCAGACCATCTTTCAACTGTTGGATAAGGGAGCGTTGCAAGTACTTAAAGCAGATAATGACGTCGTACGAACTCTCCCGAATACGATAGTTGCTCTCCAGATCAGCCAGCCGGGCTTTTAGATTCACACCAGACTTACGCGCCAATTCCAGGGCCGTATTTACTGCTTCGGCTGATATGTCAACTCCTTCGACTTCAAAACCCATCCTGGCCAGGTAAACCGCATTTGCCCCGCTCCCCATAGCCACATCGAGAACCTGCCCTTTTGGTAAGAGATTTACGTTCTCAACAAGAAATTGGGCTGGTTTAAGTATATTTTCGTGGAGATCGGTCATTTAGATCCAGCATGAAGTACCACCCGGGTGCGCTAATTTTTAATCCAGCTTTTTCAAACCAGGATGAGACACCCAATAGGGGTTTGACAAGCTATATACTGCCATGACCAAAAAGATTTGTCATC
>JBEQLC010000023.1:0-12103 GCA_040326175.1 Desulfobacteria bacterium
ATTGTTTTTTTAGTTCTTCTTTTCTCCTGCGCGGGTGGCAAGCCAGCCAAACAGATCCCCCGGCATCTGACTGCGGGCGGCAAGCAAACCAACAAGGGCCTTCAGTGGTACCACAAGGGCTGTTACAAACGATCACTCGAATATTTTTTCAGGGCCTATGAGCTTTACTCTGCAGCGGACGTCTCAGATGGAGTGGCCATGAGCCTCAACAATATTGGAACGATCTACAGGATAACAGGCAACTATGAGGAGGCCGTTTCGTTCTTTGATGAATCCGTGGCCACATATTCAGACCTTAATGACCAGGAAGGGGTTGTAAAAGCCCTCTCAAACAAAGCAGCCACGTTGATTCGTGCAGGAAAACTGGACAAAGCTGAGCTGGTCCTCGAAGAGGCCATGCAAGTGTTGCCGGCAGGGAGCAATGAGGGTTTGCTTGTCCGTGCTTCAGAACAGGGGCGTTCTCTTGACCAAGAGGGGATCATATGAAGACGCAGAAAAGGTCTTCGACCGTTGCCTGAACCAGGCACGCAGCCTTGATCCCATGGGAATGGCTTCGTTGCACTTCGCCTATGGTAACCTCATGCTCAAGACTGGAAGGTCGACTGATGCTATTGGTTCCTTTGAAAAGGCCCTCTCTGTCGACCGTGAACTCGGTTTTCATAGAGGTATTGCAGACGATCTCTTCTCTATTGGTCAAGCATATGTGAAACTCGGCCAAGATGAAAAGGCGGTAAGAAGCTGGAAGCGTAGCGCAAAGATTTTTGCCCTGATCGACCAGGCTCCCGAACTTCATGAAACTATGAAGCTCCTGACGGAGACCGCACGAAAGGCGGCCGTCGACATTTCAGTTACAGAGGCTTTTGTTCAAAGGTGGCACGACGGAAAACTTTACGAAAGTCCGTGCAGGGATTAGGACGGTTCTCGGGAATACGTTTCGGATGCAGTTCAGAAAGGTTTCTTCCCGCTCTGGTGAGCGCTCACGATAATCGCGGCTGCTTCCTCAATGGCCTTGTCCGAGATATCCACAATCCGCCAACGCCGATTCTCCTTGAAAACCCCGTTACACCACTCGATCTCATCGGCTATCATGACCGGGTCGGCATACTTGGCGAAGGGCGCAAGGCCCAAATGCTTTAATCTGGCCTCTCTGAGCTTCACGAGCGTTTCCACACCGATGATGAGCCCAAAAACCTTTTTCTGATCCGTCTGAAACAGTTCTTTTGGGGCGGACATGTCCGGATGAAGTGGGATATTGGCGACCTTCCATCCCTGGTTGGCAAGATAGATCGAAAGGGGGGTCTTGCCTGTTCGAGAAAGCCCCACAAGGATTAGATCCGCATGTTTCAGGCCCTCCGGCATCTTTCCATCATCATGTTTGACAGCAAAGTTGATCCCCTCGATGCGCCGATAGTAGTCTTCGTCCAAAATATACTGCCGTCCGGGAACGGCCATCGGTGTTTCCTTCAAGAAGATGGATAGCTGCACAATGAAATCACCGATGACATCGATGGCCCATATCCCTCGGCGTGTAGCCTCGTCTATCAAGAAAGTCCTTAAAGGTGGGTGGACGATACTGAACGCCACCAGGGCCTTGTCCTGGGCCGCCATCTTGACAATTTGCGCAATCTGTTGTTCGTCTGCAACCATGAAGAAAGTTTTTATCTCAACCTTTTCACGGCTGAACTGGGCAAGAGATGCTCTGGCAATCTTGTCAATCGTCTCCCCCGTCCCTTCTCCGACCAGGTAAATGACTTTTCGCTCAGAGGGACATTTCTTCTTTGTCTTAACCTTCTTCTTTTTCATGAGAATTTCCACAGGAAGAAAGTGCTGGTTCCGTGACGCGTCAATTGTCCCCCCGGGTGCTCCGAAGCCAGGGGCTTAACAATCAAATCCGCTGAGAGACTTCGGGCCAGCCGTTTCATGTAAAGAACGAGTTCCGGAGGGGGTCTCAGAGAATAAATCAGATCCAGCCCGGCGTACAGAGACCAATCCGGCTCCGTGACATCATCATGGATGACCCTCAACCCACAATGTTCAAGTGGCTTAATGTCTGTGGCAAAGGCCAAATGAGTCTTCTTCGCAAGAGCCAGAGCCACATCAGGGAAATGGCCGATGCCCGCCTCAGCCACACAACGGTAGTGGATAGCAATGTAGTCTACGAGCCCTTTGCAGCTATTTCGCACGAGAGGAGGTCTCATATCTATGGTCCACTTCCTTACCTTTGCCCTACTACTCCTCAACACTCCGCCAGAAAAACACGTCTTCCATGGGTATCTTTGCTATCTTTGGTTTGGTGACCAGCCCCAGGGCTTTCTCCATTTGGATTCTCTGCTCCAGCATGGCTACACTTCGTCTGGATGCCACAACGGTGTCGGGGAGCACTGAAATTGAGGTACAGCCACATCGGATCATGAACTCCAGATAGTCTGGATAAACACTCGGAGCTTGGCCACAAATGGACGTGGTCACGCCGTGTTTATTGCAGATTGCCATAGTGTACGCGATGGCTCGCAATACCCCCAGGTTTCTCTCGTCGTAGAGCTCTTGTACGGATATATCATTTCGGTCTACACCAAGGATCAGCATGGTCAGATCATTGGTCCCAAAGCTCACGCCGTCTATTCCTTCCCTGCAGAATTCCTCAATCATAAGGCAAGCACTAGGAACCTCCACCATGATCCAGAGCTGAAAATCACGATTAGCCCTGTGGTCCAAACCTTCCTCGACCATGATCTTGATCGTCTCCCTGAAAACCCTCAGAGTCCTCACAAAGGGGAGCATCACCCAGATGTTTGTGAAACCTAGTGTTTCCCTGGCCTGTCTGATGGCCCGTAGCTCAAGCCTGAAAATGTCATCCTCTTTTGTATACCTGTATTGTCCCCGATACCCAATCATAGGGTTGGGACCTACGTGGCCCCGCTCATACTTCTCTCCACCGGGCAATTCGAGAAATTCGTCAGGCTTAAAATCAAGGAACCTGTATACCACAGGCCGTGGGAAGAATGCCTCAGCCACCTGTCCGACTCCACGCGAAAATGCGTCGACCATTACCTGGTCTCCGCCTTCTTCCAGGAGAAGCCTCGGGTGCTTTCCTATACTGAGCATCAAGTGTTCTGCCCTAAGGAGGCCCACGCCATCCGCGTTCGTTTCCTTGGCAACCTTCTTGGCAATCTCCGGAATGGACATATTCACATATACCTTGGTAGCCGTTATGGCCTGGGCCGACAGATCCACGGGGGCCACTGCAGCCTTGACTTCCTTCTTTTCAGCAGCAGCACCCTTAAAAACAAGTCCTCTTTGCCCATCCACGGTAACCAGATCGCCATCTTTCAAAACCTTTGTACCGTTTTCGGTCCCCACAATACACGGCACTCCGAGCTCCCGGCTCACTATAGCAGCATGACAGGTCTTTCCACCTAGATTGGTGATTACGGCAGAGGCCATCTTCATTGCAGGAACCCAATCAGGTGTAGTCATCTCTGTCACTAATACATCTCCATCTTTGAAACTTGACATGTCTTTGCTGTTCAACATGATCCTTACCCTGCCTATCCCCTGGCCGGGACTGACACCCATCCCCCTGACGAGAATATCCTGTTCCACAAAATCACCCCCTCCTTCTCTCCTTACTTCCTTTTCGGCGACGTGTACGGTCTCGGGCCTTGCCTGAAGAATGAAGATTCGGTCTTCCTTGTCGATGGCCCACTCAATGTCCTGCGCAACCCCATAGTGATTCTCTATCTGCACGCCGTACTCTGCCAAGCGAACAATAGTCTCATCGCTTAGTGCTGGTTTGTCCTTCTTGCTTTTGGCAACAGTAACCCATTTGGTGCTCCCTTTCTTGTCAGACACGATTTGCCTGTCTTTCTTGAAAACACGTTTGTCCAGGATGCGAAAGTCGGCTTTGTCGACTAGATATTCGTCTGGTGTCACCTGACCACTCACAACGGCCTCGCCAAGCCCCCATGAGGCGTTTATGACGATTTTATCTTTTTCGCCACTCACCGGCTCCAGCGTGAACATGACACCAGACGCCTTGGAAGGAATCAGCTCCTGGACTGCTACGCTGATGAGCACATCTTCGTGTGCGAAACCCTTTTCCTTTCGATACACAATGGCCCTGGGTGTGAATAGAGAGCTCCAACACCGGCGGACGTCCTTTAACAGCGTTTTTTTGGTTACATTCAGGTAGGTATCCTGCTGGCCAGCAAAACTGGCACCTGGCAAATCCTCGGCCGTTGCTGAGGACCGCACAGCCACAGCCACACTCTTCTTGCCGGCCTGTTTACAAAGAGCCTGGTATGCATCCAAAATCGCCTTTTCAATCCCCTTCGGGATAGACAGTCCTTCCACGTGCTTTCTGATTTTCCGGGAGACGTCTTGCAGGGCCTGGATGTCAGCCATGTCCGCGTCAGCTAGCAGAGCCTCAATCTTTTTGCCAGCCCTGGTCTTCTCCAAGAAAACCTGGTATGCATAGGCTGATACAGCAAAGCCGTTGGGAACGGGTACCCCAATATGACCAAACAGTTCACCCAGGTTGGCGCATTTGCCCCCCGCAAGAGGAACATCCTCCTTCCCCAGATCCTTGAACCATAACACTAAATCGTCCTTGCTCATGACTCCATCATCCCCTTTCCCGCTCTCTGTTATTCGCCAACGGATTCGTTGCTTCTACACAACCTTATTGGCAATCTCCTCTATGGAGCTGTTCGTGACATCAATGACGTTGAGGTTGCCTATCTGCCTGAATATCTTGTGACTGTATTCCAGCTCCTCTCTAATGTGTCTTATATCCATATATTCAGAGTGCCCGGCGTATTTCAACCTCTTTTGCCTTATATAAGCCAGTCTTTCCGGGGCGATTGTCAACCCAACTTTTCGCCTCTTTAGAGTGAATATCTTCTTCGGCGGCTTTATGTTAGCGATGATGGGAATATTCGCAACTTTTAGCCCGTTGTTGCAAGAAAGGAAAAGGCTGGTCGGGGTCTTTGAGGTCCTAGAAACACCTAGTAGGATAAGGTCGGCTTGCCCCAGAGTCTCTACACCCTGACCGTCGTCATGGTTCAGTGTAAAGTCGATTGACTCAGCAAGGCGGATCGATTCTTCTCCTAATCCTTTCAACAGCCCGGGACGAAAAACAGGCATCATGCCCCAGTGTCTTCCCATCCGTTTCAAGAGGGGACCAAGCAGATCTATGATATGAATATCTCTTTTCTTGTTTTCCGAGTTTACCCAGGCCCGGAGCTCTTTTTCCACTAGGGAGTAAATGACAATCCCCTCGAGATTCTCGGCTTTGGCCAAAATGTTCTCTATCTGTTCCTTTGTCTTGATGTAGGGGAATCTCTTGAATATCGGCTTGATCTGTCTGAATTGAACCAGGACGGCAGTGATCACTCTCTCGGCCGTGAGACCTGTTCCGTCAGAGATGATGAACACATGCACGTTTCTCTTAGGCGGATTCATAGAATCGCGACCCCTGCGGCACCAAAAAGGACTTCACCAATCCTTTCTTGGTATTGCCATTTGACGAAGAGAACATAGAAACGGTTATGCAAGTGCTTTAACCTGGAAGGAATGCTGCTTTTTTTATATAGCACAATGGCAACTCCTTGGCAACAAGTCTGGACTTAAAAAGCGACCCCACTCCCAGTCGCGATAAATCCCGGTCTGCCCGGGTTTATCACGACTGCAGAAGCCCACAAAGGGGTCCCGGGCCGAGGCGCTTTATCGGCACACCAACACAAGGGAGCCCTCCTTTAAAAGCTTGATTTGCGTCGCCTTATATGTTAGCGAAGGCTTTCTGAGATTTCAGAGGTGTTCTGCACAGCTGTAACCCGCTCAAATTCTCGCAGAAAGGAGCCCTGTTGATGAAAACCAGTCCCAAGTACGTCTATTTCTTTGGTGATGGCAAGGCCGACGGCAGTGCCGCCATGAAAAATCTCCTCGGTGGAAAGGGTGCCAACATAGCCGAGATGGTGAACATAGGCATGCCCGTCCCTCCTGGGTACACGATTACCACGGAAGCGTGTAATGAGTTTTTCAGAAACAAGGGCAAACATCCGCCGGGCCTTAAGAAGGAAGCAAATGCCGCCCTCGCCAAGGTTGAAGGAATAATGAACCAAAAATTCGGAGACCCCAAGAATCCCCTCCTCTTCAGTGTACGCTCTGGAGCTCGTGCCTCCATGCCGGGGATGATGGAAACCGTTCTCAACGTCGGACTCACAACCAAGACCATACCTACTTTGATCAAGAAAACGGGTAATCCCCGGTTTGTATACGACTCCTACCGTCGTCTCATTGCAATGTACTCGGACGTAGTTATGGAAAAAGCTCTTGGTTTGCGGCCGGAGGAAGGCAAGGGTATCAGAGCCCAGTTAGAGGCGCTTATAGAAAAAGTGAAGAAAAAGAACCGCTATGAGACAGATCTTGACCTCACAGCAGAAGATTGGGAAGGCCTGTGCGTCCAATTCAAGAAAACCGTGAAAAAAGTCCTGGGCAAGCCTTTTCCGGATGATCCGATCAAACAGCTTTGGGGAGCCATCGACGCTGTCTTTCTATCCTGGTTCGGCAAGCGTGCTGCGGCATATCGTCGAATCGAGAAACTCCCCGATGATTGGGGCACAGCCGTCAGTGTCCAAACCATGGTCTTTGGAAATATGGGGGACGATTGCGCCACAGGTGTAGCCTTCACCCGGAACCCGGCCACAGGTGATAATAATTTCTATGGGGAATGGCTGATCAATGCCCAGGGAGAAGATGTGGTTGCGGGCATCCGCACCCCTTTTGCAATTAATAACGTCTCCAAGGTATCCGCAAATAAGCACCTTCCTACGCTTGAAGGGACTATGCCAAAGCTTTATAAACAGCTCGATCGAATCAGGCGCAAGCTGGATACGCATTATAAGGATATGCAGGATATCGAGTTTACGATTCAAGACGACACCCTTTACATGCTTCAGACCAGGGTCGGAAAACGGAACGGCCCGGCAGCCATTAAAATGGCCACCGACATGGTGAAACAAGGGCTGATCTCAAAGAAGATGGCTGTTTCCCGCGTTAGGCCCGAACAACTCGATGAACTTCTTCACCCCATGATAGATCCCAAAGCAGAAAAAGTAGCGAAGAAACTCGGCGGCGGCCTTCCGGCCGGTCCGGGTGGAGCCGTTGGCAAGATCGTCCTGACAGCGGACAAGGCCGAAGAACTCGGCACAAAGGGGGAGAAAGTCGTGTTGGTTCGGGAAGAAACCTCGCCGGAGGATGTCCACGGCATGAAGCCCGCCCAAGGCATTCTCACGTCCAAGGGTGGTATGACGAGCCATGCTGCTTTGGTCGCAAGGGGTTGGGGCAAATGCTGTATTGTCGGTTGTAGTGACATCACCCACGTTGACATCAAGAAGAAGACCGTGAGCTTTGCCGGCAAGGTCCTTAAGGAGGGAGACTGGATCAGCATGAACGGGACCAAGGGTGCTGTCTACGAAGGCACACTCCCACTTATAACCACTGGTCCCGAGAAAACCCCCGGTTTCAAGAAGCTCATGACCTGGGCTGATCAAATACGAACCCTTGGTGTCAGGACAAACGCCGACACGCCTGAAGACGCCAAGGGTGCCATTGCATTGGGCGCCGAGGGCATCGGTTTGACCAGAACCGAACACATGTTTTTCGGTGATCGCATGTGGGCCGTGCGAGAAATGATCATGGCAGACGACGCAAAGGGCCGGGAAAAGGCTCTTCGTAAACTGCTGCCCATGCAGCGCAAGGATTTCTATGGCATCTTCAAGGCCATGGCCGGTCGTCCCGTAACAATCAGGCTGCTGGACCCGCCCCTGCACGAGTTTGTCCCCAATGAAAAGCCTGCGCAAAAAGAGATGGCCGCCAGGCTTGGCGTTCCGGTTAAGACCGTAACCGCCAAAGTCGATTTTCTGTCTGAGTTTAATCCCATGCTCGGTCACAGAGGCTGTCGGCTGGGCATAACCCACCCCGAAATCACGGCCATGCAAGCTAGAGCCATCTTTGAAGCCGTGGTCAAGTGCCGCAAGCAGAAGATCAAGGTCTCCCCGGAAATCATGGTCCCTTTGGTGGGAACCCAGGAAGAATTTATAGACCAGAAGGCGATTGTCGACAGAGTAGCTCAGGAGGTCATGAAGAAAACCAAAGTGAAGTTCAAGTACATGGTGGGAACCATGATCGAGGTGCCAAGGGCGGCCCTGGTCGCGGATCAGATTGCCCTTGAGGCCGAATTCTTTTCATTCGGTACCAATGACATGACTCAGATGACCTTCGGATATTCCCGCGATGATGCCGGTACTTTCCTGCCCGACTATGTTGAAAGGAAGATCTTGCCGGATGATCCATTTCAAAGCATTGACAGGGACGGGGTCGGGGAACTCCTGGAAATCGGTGTGAATCGCGGTCGTGCTGTTCGCAAGGATCTCAAGATAGGGATCTGTGGGGAGCATGGCGGAGAGCCCAGCTCAGTGGCCTTCTGCCATCAGATCGGGCTCGATTATGTGAGCTGTTCGCCCTTCCGCGTGCCTATCGCAAGGCTGGCAGCCGCCCAGGCAGTCCTGGCTGACAAGAAGACAAAGAAATAGCAGTATATTCAGTCTATGTGAAACTTAAAGCCCCGTTCATTTGGCGGGGCTTTATGCTTTTGTCATTCAGTAGGTTTCAGCCTGTTTCAGGCCCTGAGCCTCGGACCTAATGTGGATACGGATCTACGCTTGATACTGGAATTTCTTGTCTAAACAAGGTATATTGATAGAATTATTAAGAGCGGGAACTGGAAGCCCTTGTGGGCTTTTGTTCGCCTTCGCCCGAATACCCCGCAGCTTGTCGGAGCGCAGCGGACTTGTCCGCCGGCATTGTGGCGGAGATCCCGCCCAGCGGGGCTGAAGGGATGAAGGGCAAGGTGAACCGCGCCGTAGCTCGTCAGAGCGAAGGCGGGTTTGGCTACGGCGCAATTCCGCTTTGATACCCCGCAGCTTGTCGGAGCATAGCGGAGATCCCGTCTTGACGGGGCTGCGGGGAGCTTTGTTTTGATACAACCAAAGTGAAATAGATTCCAGATGACTGCAAAAGAGAAAGCGCCCCAGCATTCGTCACAGGATCTCACTGTGATAACGACACATGTCAACGCCGATTTTGATGCGTTTGCGTCTATGCTGGCGGCCCAGAAACTCTATCCTGAAGCCCTTGTAGTCTTTCCCGGTTCCCAGGAAAAGAATCTGAGGGACTTCTTTGTAAAATCTATGGTGTACCTGTACAACATCGTAAGAATCAAAGATATCGACCTCAACGCTATTAAGCGACTCATATTAGTAGACACCCGCCAGGCAAGCCGTATTGGAAAGTTTGCCAGTATAGTGCATCGACCCGAACTGGAGATTCACATATATGACCATCATCCGGCAATGCCCGACGACCTCTCCGGCAGCATCGAGGTCGTTCAGATGACCGGTGCAACTGTCAGCATCCTGACAAAAATATTGAGGGACAAGAAAATTCCCATCTCCCCAGAGGAAGCCACGATTATGGCTTTGGGTTTATACGAGGACACTGGTTCGTTCACATTCATTTCCACAAAAGAGGACGACTACCTTGCTGCAGCATATCTCCTTTCCAAGGGCACCAATCTCAACGTGGTGGCGGACATTATCATCCGGGAAATGACGCCGGAACAGGTCCGTCTACTGAACGATATGATTGAGAGAGTCACTCATCACACCGTAAACGGCATTGACGTGGCTTTCACCAGTGTCTCATCCGAAACCTATATAGGTGACTTTGCCTTCCTGGTTCACAAACTCAAGGACATGCAACATCTGGAAGTAATCTTTGCCTTGGCCAGCATGGAGAATCGTGTATACATTGTCGCTCGAAGCCGCCTACCAGAAGTGGACGTTGGCGAAATAGCCATGGTTTTTGGCGGCGGTGGGCATCCTTCAGCCGCTTCAGCGACCGTTAGAGGACAGACGCTGATCCAGGTCGAAGAGAAGCTCCTCGGTCTCTTGAACCAATTCATAAAACCCAAGCGCTCAGCCAGGGACCTCATGTCGTCTCCTGCCATACATGTGGAGCCGGAAGTTACTCTGAAGGAAGCCAACCAACGCCTCACCCGATACAATGTGAATGTCCTCATCGTACTCCAGTCTGACGAGCTTCTCGGCATGATCTCTCGTCAGGTCATAGAAAAAGGCCTCCATCATAAACTCGAAGACGTGCAGGTGCGTGAATACATGACAACAGACATCGATACTGTTAGCCCTGATGCCGCACTGTCCGAAATTCAGGAAAAGATCATAGGGAACAAACAGCGCCTGCTTCCTGTGGTGGAGAACGGCCGTGCCGTGGGAGTCATTACAAGAACCGACCTGCTCAACACGCTTGTAAGCGAACAGGCGCGTATTCCTGAATTTGAAGTAGACAGAAACGAATGGGAGGCTGGTGCGCGGAAAAGGCATGTGACCAAGTTCCTCATAGAACGTCTCCCTACAGAGATCATTGAGCTGCTCAGGGTCGTTGGAAGCGTTGCCGATTCACTTGATTACAATGCTTACGCTATAGGCGGCTTTGTGCGCGACATTTTTTTGTACGAACAGAATCTTGACATCGACGTCGTCATTGAGGGTGATGGCATTGAGTTTGCCAAGGCGTTAGCTGCTTCACTGGAGGGTCGAGCTCGAGCTCACGAGGCGTTCAAAACCGCTGTTGTGGTCCTGCCAAATGGCCAAAAAATCGATGTGGCTACGGCCCGTCTTGAATATTACAAGTCACCTGCGGCACTTCCCACCGTGGAGACAGGTTCCATAAAACTGGACCTCTATCGAAGAGATTTTACCATCAATACCCTTGCCATAAAGCTCAATCCGGACGGATTCGGCACAGTCATCGATTTCTTTGGTGCCCAACAGGATCTGAAGCGAAGAGTAATCCGTGTTTTACACAACCTAAGCTTCGTGGAGGATCCTACGCGGGTTTTCAGGGCCATCAGGTTTGAACAGAGGTTTGGTTTTAAAATAGGAAAACTTACTTCAGGGCTTATTGAAAACGCAGTTAGAATGGACTTTTTCAGGGGGCTGGGCGGACGACGGCTATTTTCGGAACTCCGCCAAATCTTGGATGAGGACAAGCCTATTATGGCCTTGCGCCGCATTAACCAATTCAATCTTTTGAAAGTGATTCATCCAAAAATCGTCTACGATGCCTCCCTGGAAGCACTCCTCTATTCAGTCGAAAAGGTCCTCACGTGGCACAAATTGCTTTTCTTAGAAGAACCTTGTCAAGGGTCGATGGTTTATCTTTTGGCCCTTATGAGATCTTTTGATCAAGAGGGTACTGAAGGCTTATGTCGGCGCCTTCAGCTCACTCCGCGGTACCGAAAAGTCTTGATTACTGAGAAGGCAAAGGCAGAGGAATTTCTGAAATGGATAGGTCCCCTACAAACATTTAAGAACAGTGACCTTCACAGGAAGCTTCGCCCGTTTCACACAGAGACCCTGCTCTATATCATGGCAAGTGCCACTCGCGAGTCGGTCAAGCAGGCCATTTCTAACTACATTACCAGGTTAAGATCGGTAACGACATTGTTAGACGGGAGGTATCTCAAGGAGATAGGCGTCAAACCCGGCCCCGTCTACCGTGAGATCTTAGAGAGTCTTCTTGATGCACGCTTGAACGGCGAGGTGAGTACTCTCCTTGATGAAGTAGAATTTGTGCGCAAAAATTGGAAGGTATAGTGGCGCTATGTTTTACGGTTTCAACCTTAACAAATTGGTGGTCATGATCGTGCCTCTTCTCTTTGCCGTAACGATTCACGAGGTGGCCCACGGTTGGGTGGCCAATCGTCTGGGAGACCCCACAGCCAAATTGTCTGGAAGGCTCAGTTTAAATCCGATGAAGCACCTCGACGTCATGGGATCTTTCCTCCTTCCACTGTTGTTGTTGCTGGCGAGATCGCCCATTATTTTCGGGTATGCCAAGCCGGTCCCCGTCAACTTTATGAATCTTCGAAACTATCGCAGAGATACGATCCTTGTTGCCTCAGCCGGGGCTGCCTCCAATATCGTCACTGCCCTTTTGTGCGGTGCTGCCTTTCAAGTCC
>JBEQLC010000240.1:0-3080 GCA_040326175.1 Desulfobacteria bacterium
CGAGCCAAGGAATTCAAGACTTCAGTGTCTGCCTCAAGGAACATGTGATGAAGACGCACTTTATAGCCACTGTTGGAAGGCCTGATGTGTATCATCGAGTGGGTGTTGTCGGTGATGGTGAGGTGAACCGGTTTCTTAACCAGACGGGAGAGGTTCTCTTGGAGATGGGTGGCATCCTTCCGGTTGAACTTTTCCATGCAGTTACTCAGGTGGATTTTAGACTTTTGTCTTGCCTCCTGCCGGACTTTTCTGTGCACTTCTAACAGAAAATGGATGACAAATACCAGCATTAATTTCTATTTTAGCACGAGTCCGCAGTAGACAACTTGATTGACATGATGATAGTGATCTTAACGGGCGGGGTTTACCCCCGCCCGCTAGCAGTTTTGACTGGAAAAGCATTGTGAGGTGATCAGATGGATCCGAAGATTAGAGAGGCGATGCAGAGACAAGTTGCGAGAGAACCATTCGCGAAGAAGCTCGGTCTAAAATTGATCGACGTGGACGAAGGCTATGCGCTTGTTGAAATGAAATGTACCACAGAGATGGAAAACATCTTCCAGATGACTCACGGCGGGGCCATATTTGCTCTCATCGACGAGGCCTTCGAGATCTCGTGCAATTCACACGGCACCGTGGCTGTGGCGCTGAATGTAAATATTACCTACCACAAGGCTCCATCCCCGGAAAGCACGCTGCGGGCTGAGGCTAAGGAGGTCGCAAAGACCCGGAGAACCGGCAACTATTACATCACCGTGAAAGATGAGAAAGAGAATCTCATCGCTAGTTGCCAGGCACTTGCTTACCGGGTGGGGGAAAAGTTGCCTTTTCTAGAAGATTGATCTCAATAGCGCCTCGAAACTCCACATTAAATCACCTTGATGTTGACCAACTCATAATTTCGTACTATTGGTAATGTTGATAACCAGTAGTCTTGATATTGTATATTTCTATGCGTCGTAGCTGGTAGGGTTAACCCTTTTGCTGGAGGGGAAACAATGAAAAGAAGTTTAAGTGAGGCTGAGCTGATACGTGTTTGGCCATTGCACCTGAGAACAAGATCAGTGCTAGCCTTCCTACTAATAAGCCTTTTCACTTTTTCAGGTCAAGGACATGGTGCGACTGATCCTCAGGCCCAAGCCTTAGCACAGGTGCAAGAAGAGGCCAGGAAGGGAAACTATCGGCTTATAGCCCCTGAGACAACTAAAGCTCAGTTTCTCAAAAATCCCGCATCCCTCTTTCTCGTGGATACACGGCAAGAGTGGGAATATCAGCAGGAGCACATTCAAGGGTCAGCAAACCTCCCAGTGACTCCCAGCTGGTGGACCCAGTATTCTCCCTGGGCCCGGGCTGAAATGAAAAAGTTCCTCGGACCTGATAAGAAGCGGCAAGTGGTGTTTTACTGAGACGGCCTTACCTGAGTCCGAAGTGACTCGGCGGCCAGGTTGGCCGTTCACCTAGGTTATGAAAACGTCTATCGCTACGCTGAAGGGCTTCCAGATTGGAAAGAGATGGGGCTGCCCACAGTAAAAGGACAGATCTCTCTGGCGCAGCCCTCGGGAATCGGTGCGCCTGGTTCCGCACTTTTCCAATCAGGCTTACTTCTGACCCTTGTGGGAGTCTTTTTTGGGGGTCTTGCTCTCAACCTTACCCCTTGTGTCTATCCACTGATTCCCATAACGGTTTCGTATTTCGGTGGACGCGGCACAGACAAAGCCAGCCTTCTCGCTGTTCATAGTCTTTTCTTCCTCCTGGGTCTTGCTGTCACCAACTCCACTCTGGGGGTGGTGGCTGCCCTCACTGGTGGTCTCTTAGGGTCGGTGCTCCAGCACCCAGCTGTTCTTATTGCAATAGCCACGATTCTTGTGGGACTGGCCCTGAGCTTTTTCGGTTTGTGGGAACTCAGACTTCCAGGATTTCTGACACAGGCTGCATCCAGGTCGTATGGCGGTTATGGTGGCAGTCTTTTTATGGGCCTTACTCTGGGAGTGGTAGCTGCACCCTGTATCGGCCCTTTTTTGATAGGGCTGCTGACCTACGTGGCCAGCACCGGCAATCCTTATCTGGGATTCATCCTTTTCTTTACTTTGAGCCTCGGCTTGGGCATTCCCCTGGCTACTCTGGCCTTCTTTTCCGGGAAATTGGACCGGCTGCCCCGCTCCGGGGAGTGGATGAATTGGGTGCGCAAGCTTCTCGGGTGGGTACTGGTGGCCATGGCAGCCTACTTCATCAAACCGCTATTTCATGGACATTCAGCAGGAATCATAGTATTCGCCCTGATCATTTTGGCAGCAGGAGTGCACCTTGGCTTTATTGACCGGACTACGGGCACCTTTCGTGCTTTTGGCCTCCTAAAAAAGACAGTTGGGATCGGAGCCGTTTCATTAGCTGGCTATATGGTCGTCTCCTTGGTCATGCTCGGCCCTGGAGTTGCCTGGCAGCCCTATTCGGAGGAAAAGGTTGAACAGGCTGCCGAAATGGGGAAGCCGGTGATCATCGACTTCTATGCAGACTGGTGCGCGCCCTGCCGGGATCTAGACCGCATCACCTTTCACGATCCCGAAGTGGTCAAACAGGCAGAGGCTAATTTTGTCATGATAAAAATTGACCTGACTCGGAAAGGCAATCCTAACGAACGTCTACTGCACCAATATGATGTTAGAGGGGTGCCAACGGTAGTGTTCTTGGACAAACAAGGCAGGGAACATCGTAAATTGCGCGTGATGAGGTATATGCCCCCTGCCGAATTTTTGGAAAGGATGGTAGAAATCACCAAATCCAGTTTCTGAAAAGGTGAGAGATTTTCTGTAGGTCGAAATATTCCTTCGGAGAGCCCATGTTATTTGTTTGACTCCAGGAAGGAAGAGAAAAAAGCCTCTTGAAATTATAGAAGAAAGCGTTCCTTCGCCGACCTCCTGTCAGATTGCACGTTCTCATCATCTCAAATTCACCTAATTATAGGCACAGATAGAAGCTTCGAGACATAGGGGGAAGGATAGGTGAATGGTGATTACCATAGGAATTTCCTATTTGACTAATCGGATTCTTGGAGTAATAGTTATCGCTTGTTGCCTGTTAGT
>JBEQLC010000241.1:0-3079 GCA_040326175.1 Desulfobacteria bacterium
GTGTGGGGGGTATACTTGATCCTACCATCGGCCCGTCTTTTTCGCGCTCATAGAGTTGATAAAATCCTCCTGGTTTCGGGGACGCAAGTAAAAAAGTAAATGTCTATTCGTTATGCAAGGAAATGGGCGCCTAAAAAATCTGGGGCTAGTGGGGTCGGGCTAACAGCTTCGTTGGTTTTTAAGTACTGAGTGAACATTACATATTCCACACTTCTGCATTTCAGAAATGCCCGCTATATCTATGGGCAAAAAAGACTTGACTTGGTATGCCACATTGTGGTACTAGCGAACTTGTCTAGCAATATGATTTACCTCCATCCCGTAGTTTGGAGGTTATCCCTCCAGAGATTGCCCCATTCTTGTGAGTGACCCTCGGCAAGGATGGGGCAGCTTTTTTTGTGCACTCGCCTTCTCAATCGTCTGAAATAAGAGTCCGCAAGTCCGAAGTCCGAGGTCGGACCAAGCCAATATACTGAAATGACAAAGAAAGAATTCTGCTTTAGGGTAAAAATAGGTCTTAGAAGCTCAATTTTGCTATCAAAAATGGTGTTCTAAGGGGCAGGTGGCCTCGAGGTGGCAAAGCCGAATGACCCAAATGGCCTTGCGCCGCCTGTCCTGAGCATGTCGAAGGATGTGCCTTTTGCCTTACGCCTCCTATACTAGCTTGGTCCGAACACTTTCTGCGAGAAGAAGTCCTCACTCGCAACAGGAAAAAAAGAATACTTATTTAGTTATGCCTGACCCCATTTGCATTTGTAATTTTCATCCCACCAAACCCTCTCCACACCAAAGAAAACTTAGTCGCGATAGAACAGCTGTGACCAGATATCCATGAATTTGATGGGCATCAATATTGCAGCCGTTCTGTCTCTTGCAGCTTCATTCTTGTTCGCGGGTATACCCGTTTCGAAGGCCCGATATTTAATGGCAGCAGTGCTGTGGTGATGTTCTATAAAAAGAAGTGAGGACTGCAGTGTCAAAGGGTTATAGAGAGAGTTTTTTCAGAAGCGTTTCCCGACAGATACGTCGGTCACGCAAACCAGTCACCATTCTGTTTACCGATGTGGAGGACTCAACGGCATATTGGGATGAGTATGGGGATCTTGATGGTCGGCTGATGATAGACCTGCACAATCGGCTTATTTCTCCGGTAATCAAGAGGTACCGGGGCAAGATTGTCAAGCACATTGGTGACTCCATTATGGCGTCTTTCAAGTCACCTAGAAATGCCCTGAAGGCTTCCATAGCTATCCAACAGATCTTGGAGAAGCGGCGAAATGAGGATGCGGCCTTTAGACTGAGGGTGCGTATTGGTGTTCATGCAGGCAAGGCCCTGGTGGAGGGAGGTGATATATACGGAGATGCGGTGAATTTGGCGGCTCGCGTGCAAAGTCTTGCCAAGGGGCATGAGATCTACGTCTCCAGCAGCACGGCATCACTGTTTAAAAAAGAGGACTTTGCTCTGACAAAGGTAGGCAACTTTCTTCTCAAAGGCAAACAGACCAAAATAGCAATCTATAAGTGCGGATGGCGACAATACCCAGATCTGATTGCGGGAATCGAACAGAATGTTTTTGTGCAGGTGGTGAGAAGGCAGAAACTTGAATTCCTGATATACTCCTGTGCCAGCATCGGTATAATCTATTTCCTCTTCCTCAATTACCTGCGTTACTTCCTGGCTGACAAAGAGCCGTTGGCCCTACTTTCCTTAAGGCTCCAGCTTATCTTGGACGCACGCATTGCCATTCCGGCTGGACTCGGGATTTTGACCCTTGTGGCGGTGTTTCTCGCTATCCGGACAAAAACCATTCCCCATCTGGCTCTCAGCCTTTTAAAGGGTGGTTTTGGCTTGGCCATCGGATTCCTTTTGTTTTACGGGCCGGCACATTACCTTCACTATCTTCTCGGCCCCGACTGGAACAAAACGCTGCATCAGTCGGATCATCTCTTCGTCGAAGTGCTTGAAGAGAAGGTGAACCTGCACCGGGCACCCAGCGAAGCCTCAGCTGGGATTTTCAAGGTTCCCAAAGGCACTATTCTGTTGCTTGCTGACGTTGCTAAGAAGCGGAGAATGACGTGGAACAAAGTGTTGGTAGGCCGAGGAGAATACGGCTGGATCCCCCGTATAGTTCCCGCAAAGATCGGGGTACCGAAAAAGCGGCTTAGCATTGCAAACAAGTTCTATTTCACCTATCTGGATCTTGGCGCTCTGGTTGTGGGTCTAGCTGGGTTCTTCTGGGGTGTATTAAGCTTCAGGGTCCGGCCAATATAGGAATTATTTTTCCCAGCGCGTGGGAAAGTGTTTTCCACTTTCTCAATGGTTGGTTTTTGGGCAGTAAGCTATGTACCAGTAATCTTTACAAATTACCTACCTCACAATTCTGGCATAACCTTTGCTCAAACCCTCTGTAACCTCTTTGTTGACATGTGTCAACATCTCAACTCTTAGCTATCCCCCATCGGCAAACTGCGCAAGACCACCTGGGGCAACACCGGCCGATGGGGGCAACAAGATTCAGATGGCAATGCAAATTACAGCCCGACCTGCGGTCCGTAAAGTGGTGCAGCTGGAAAGATGTTCGTATCTCTTCAGTCCTGCCTAAACTCCATATCCGTGGCCCCATCTTGAAAGGGCTCAAGGGTAAGGGAGCGAGATTAGGATCATCATGCAGGTGACCTCGGCGGTTAATAACAGGAACGGATTGTGAGATGAGGTGGATCTCCCTTCTTGGTGTATTATTCTTGCTCGGCAGCATTTCGATTCTGGATGCCTCAGCCGAGACTGAAATCGACTCTCGGGTCAGTAGTTCATTTGAATTCTCTGAAGACACTGCCGCTGGTCAGGTGGGCAACCGCACTGACGTGAATATCTATGCTGCCGAAGGAACCACGTGGTTTGTCGGGCCAAGTGTTGGTCAGCCTCCTTCGCTGGACGGTGAATATTTTTTAAGGGCCTACAAAAATGGGGATGATAAAATCCACTTTCAACTCTATGTCGTACTGAAATCCCGCCACCACTGGTGGTTTTTTGATAGAGCCCTTGATACGAACGGCAATGTGTTACAGGTAAAGCCAGTAG
>JBEQLC010000242.1:0-3075 GCA_040326175.1 Desulfobacteria bacterium
ATTGCTTACCAAGCAACAACAAACCATGGGTTTAACAGGTTTTCTTTGTTGTACGTAAGGGGCTTTTCATCGTCATAACGATAGACCTCGGCGCCGGCGTTTTCCGCTACCGCTTGTCCTGCTGCTGTATCCCATTCCATGGTCGGACTGAGTCGAGGGTATATGTGTGCACTACCTTCTGCTATCAAGCCAAATTTCAAGGCGCTTCCTGCAGAGACGAATTCCACATCCCCCCACTTCTTCTTCACTGTTTGGACGAAGGCTTCGACGGCCTCTGAGCCATGCGAGCGACTGCCGACGACGGTGAGTTTCTTCCCTGGTCCATTGCTGGGTTGATCCTGTGGTAATCTCTTTGCGAAATCGACAACGCGCTCGATCAGCGCGCTATAGTCTGTTGTACTTCCTGCCTTGCTCAAGAATGGCTCCAGTATATTCGCGCTGTCCACCTTATACGAGCCAAGTCCTTCTGCGGCAAAATAGAAGGAGTCGACAGCAGGCACAAAAAGAACCCCCAACACGGGCCTATTCTTTTTGATTAACGCTATATTTACAGTGAATTCTCCTCGTCTCTTAATGAATTCCTTGGTTCCGTCTAGAGGGTCGACAAGCCAGAAATACTCCCACCTTTTTCTCTCATCATACGGAAGGTGTTTTCCTTCTTCACTGAGAAGAGGTATCTGTCCCGAGGCTTTCGAGGACAAGTGATTCAAAATGACAGTGTGAGCTCGTTCATCGGCGAGCGTCAGAGGCGTTTTGTCGTCTTTGTATGTCACATCAATATGACCTTGATAGACGGAAAGTATGGCTTCGCCGGCCTTTTTTGCAGCTAGCAATGAAATCGCCAGGCATTCTTGTAGAAACGTGTTTAACATTTTCATACACTTCCTTTTTGCATGATGAAACCGATGCCTTTCATGATAACAAATTGTAATGCAACCCGGGCACAGTTTACAAGGAATTATCTCATGGGGATAGATGGAGTTCTGTCATAGACGATTGGCATAACTAAAAATACGTGATAGAATGACGCCAATATGGTGTGAAGAAACGGACGACGAGGTCACCGCGATGTTTTCCTGGGCCCTGGGTGGAGTTGATGTCAGGAGGGTGGGCAAGGGAATCTGCGCCTGAGGATGGAGGGTGCAAGAGAAGATCAGAAGAGCAGCGGAAATGATCTGTCAGGCCCAGAAAACCGTGGCCCTGACAGGTGCTGGCATTTCCGTGGAGTCCGGGATTCCGGATTTTCGTAGTGCCGGTGGACTGTGGGAACGCTTTGACCCCATGGAATACGGAACTATAGACGCCTTTCGGGCTAACCCGGAAAAAGTCTGGACGATGCTCCGGGAGATGTCTGAAGTGATTAGTAGGGCCCGGCCCAATCCCGCACACAAGGGACTTGCCCGACTGCAAAAGATGGGGTTGATGCACAGCATCATCACTCAGAATATTGATAACCTTCACCAGGAAGCCGGCGCCACCAGCGTCATCGAATATCATGGCAACTCTGGAACCCTCTCTTGCCTCTCGTGTAACCGGCAATATAGGGCAGACGAGCTGGATGGGGAGCTGCCTCCAAGATGCGCCTGTGACAGAATCCTCAAGCCGGATGTGATTTTTTTTGGGGAGCCAATTCCCACCCAGCCTGTGCGCGAGTCTCATGAACTGGCCTCTTCCTGTCAGGTCCTCTTGGTTGTGGGTACCTCTGCTACGGTTTCCCCCGCAAACAGCATCCCTCAAATAGCCAGGATGGCAAGGGCAAAGATCATCGAGATCAACATAGAACCTACTGTGCTTACTGCACACATAACGGACATCTTTTTAAAGGGAAAAGCGAGCGAGGTAGTCACCGGACTGGTGGATGCAGTTGAAAGGGAGACAGCTTCTAGTTTCCATCCATAAATGGCCCTTTTCCCGATGAGCGGCGTTCTCCGCGGGTTTGCGCCTGCGGCTTGTGAAGAGGCCGTCTGCGGAGTGCACTATTGAGGGGAGGGGCAAGGGGCCAGAGGCAAAGGGAAAGTTTGTGTTCCCTATCGCCTGCTGTCGGCTCTGGACACATGCTGAAAAACCATGTCTATATGCTTAGCATCCGCGCTGATCCAATAGACCCACTTGTTGTCTCTGAATACATAATGAACCTGCCCCGTGCCATCAAATGCGATGACTCTAAAACCCTTTATGTTCAGAGTACGATAATGACTGAAAGGTGATCTTGCATTGCTTTTCATCTTGTGAATCATAACTACAAGTTGCTCTTCTGCAAGATCTTGAGACGAGGCTTCTGACACCCATATTGTTGCTTTGTCATTCACACCTTTATAATGAGCTATCAAGCCCCTTACAACATCGACGGGCATTCCATGGAGCTTGTTGACAGCCTTAATGGCATCATCGCCTGTGATCAGCTTAACCAGCTCCAAATCTTGTATATGAGGGTCAAAGGACGGGCCGGATGAAGGCTCATTACAACCCGCCAACAGAAGGCCGAGAAGAATCCAAAGCCGCCAACCTGAACAGACCGAACGTATATAGTGTGCTGAACTCACATGTCTTCTCGTAGCAATCGCCTTTGCCATTTAGGTGGAGTACTGGAATGACGGGTGCCAGTGCGGGGCATTACTTTTTTCCTGCGGGCCCATCACGCAACACTTCCATTGCTTCAGCACCCCCGTGTTGGGGCACTGCCCCTAGGTTTCCGTTTGTCTGGAATGTGACCTCAAATCGTAATGGCTCGTTGTTTCGCAATATCTCTACGAGCCCTTTATCGCCTGGTTCCTTTAAGCTGAGAAGATAGGTCAGATCAAATTTGGTTTCAACCGGCTCTCCGTCAAGAGCTGTTACGATATCGTCTTTCTGCAACCCCACTTTTTCCGCGGTTGAATCCTTGAGCATTCCCAATACCTTCACTCCGTCATCCGTATCTCGGACAATGACTCCAAGATACACCTTCTGGTCACTGAGATCCTCGTAGCTCACAATCCACGCAAAGTCGCCCGGCTGAAAAGGAATTTCCGGCAGATGGACATCCATTACTTTGTGCATCTTTTCAGCAGGAATGTGAATGGTCATGGGCACAAC
>JBEQLC010000243.1:0-3060 GCA_040326175.1 Desulfobacteria bacterium
GTCCGTCAGGTGACTGTAGTGGAATAAAACAAGACTAACACAGCTTCAATTGTCAAAGTGGCAGAGTCATTAATTTGGCTCTGCCTTTCCTATGTCCACATCTTGTGGCAGCCTTGTGAGAGCCTGCGTTTACAATAACTGCAATAATCTCGAATCAGGCCAGATTCAAGATAATGCCATACTCTACTTCTACCCGCTCCCAAAACGTTATGATATGTCTTGCATATTTTCAATACGAGCAGAGTATCAAGAAATAGGCTTGCCGGAACATCTAAGGGGTTTTGTCACGTTTGCCTACAAAGTCGGTTGGAGAGTATCAGAGATCAACATGCTCACCTGGAACAAGGTCGGTGTTTGATCGGTACAATATAGTGAGCGACACCGATTTAAGGCTTGCAGCACAGAAGCAAGAAGAGTACCTGAAATCCCAAACGGGCACAGTTTGCCCATTTTGCCGATAAAAAAGGGTTAGACATAACATCTAACCCTTTGATATAACATGGTGCGCCCAGCCTGATTCGAACAGGCGGCCTACGGATTCGTAGTCCGGCGCTCTATCCACTGAGCTATGGGCGCATCTGTGAGTAGCATCTTTATAGTGTTTTCCCGATGACGTGTCAAGCCGATTGCAGGTCCGGAGGTCCGTGTTGAACCATAGCCAATTCATGCGCCAAGCCCTTTCGGAAGCCAAACAGGCTGCCCGTGAAGATGAGGTGCCCGTGGGGGCAGTCCTGGTTACCCAGGATGGTACTGTGTTGGCCAAAGAACACAACCGGACCATCACACTGTGTGATCCCACGGCCCATGCAGAAATCCTGGCCCTGCGAGGGGCATCCCGGACCCTTGGAAATTACCGACTGCTAAACACAACACTGTATGTCACCATTGAGCCCTGCATCATGTGTATGGGCGCGCTGCTGCAAGCAAGGGTTGCCAAGATCGTTTTCGGGGCCAAGGACCCAAAATGCGGCGGGGCCGGGTCTTGCTACAACCTGGCGGCTGACGCCGCTCTCAACCATACGATTGATGTGCAGGCGGGGCTGTTGGAAAACGAATGCAGAATACTAATCCAGGAATTCTTTCGAGCTAAACGACCAGTGGATAAGAGATAATAGAGCGATAAGGATTTTGGAAAGGATAGACAATTGGCTGAGAGACGGATAGAATAGCAAAGTTCTCAAGATCAGGCATCAGGCCGAATACACGGCTACTGAGACTGGAAAGGAGTTTTGGCATGAAGATTAGTATGGATAAGAATCTGGTTGAGTTTGTGCCCGAAAATGACGATGAAACGACCATGTTGGAAGCGCTATGGCAGCTCATGGTGGACTGTGTGAGGTTTAATAAGAAACTAGTGCCTGTGGGTGAGTACATCCCGCAGAAGAAGAATCTAGCCAGGTTTGTCGTCGAAGGATAGTCAAGAGGAGACCGGGTATTATGGAAGAGAGTGTTAGAAAAGCCATATTCAAAAGGGTTAGTGAAGAACCTTTTGCCAGGAAGATGAATCTAAAACTCGTTGACCTGGACGATGGTTATTCGGTTGTCGAGATGAGGTTCACCGAGGACATGGAAAACATCTTGGGGATGGCCCATGGAGGGGCCATATTCGCCCTCATTGATGAAGCCTTTGAGACGGCCGGCAATTCTCACGGCACGGTCGCGGTCGCCCTGAATATGAATATTACATACACAGCTGCCCCGTCACCGGGAGCTCAATTACGCGCCGAGGCCAGGGAAGTAAACCTGACCCCACGCACTGCCACATATGATATCAGGGTGACAGATGAAAAAGAGACTCTGATCGCATTGTGTCAGGCCCTTGTTTACCGAAAGAAGGAGAAATTGCCGTTTCTCGAGTAGACGCGATTCCTGCTGATTCCTTCACCATCCTAATACGCAGAGCCGACTGAAGCGCAAGCAAATGTCCGGGGAACTGCTAACCTCTTTGTTCTGAGCAGAGAGCTTTTCAGTCTTATGACATCTCGCCTCATCAGCAAATTGATGATGTTTCTCGGTCTTGCAACGATCGGCCTGACCCTTTGGGGAACTGTTCATTACATCTTTCCGTTCTACGCCCACACCTATCCATTCGCCTGGTTCGGACTCATCATGTTCCTTGACGGCCTGCTCTCGTGGCGCTGGAACGACGGTCTGATATTGAGAAGACCGCGAGAATTTGCAGTCCTTCTTTTCTGGTCGGCCATACTTTGGTTCTTCTTTGAACTCTGGAACCTCCGTCTGCAAAACTGGTATTTTGTGGGTGTCCCGCCCGAAGGGCTCTGGCCCCATATCGAGGCCTATCTCGATTTTGCAACCGTACTTCCTGGTATGTTTCTGGTCTACCGGCTGCTTTGCCATCTGAAGCTTCCCAGGCGTGTGACGACACAGTTTGTCCTAAAGGCCTGGACGCAAAAGGCCTCTTTGGTGACCGGACTTCTTATGTTGGTCTTGCCTCTGCTCTTTCCGAACTACTTTTTCCCCTTAGTGTGGGGCGCTTTTGCCTTCTTACTCGAACCAGTATGTGCCAAATTCGGCACTCGTTCCTTACTCATAGATGGCCAGAAAGGCGAATGGACCACTTTTGTTCGCTTGCTTCTTGCGGGGATTATTTGCGGCGGCTACTGGGAGCTGTGTAATTACTGGTCTTTGGAAAAATGGATTTACACAGTTCCTTTTTTCTCTGAAGGCAAATTCTTCGAAATGCCCTACCTTGGATTTCTTGGCTTTCCACCATTCTGTGTGCAGTGTTTCGTTATGATAAACGCCCTCTATCTTCTCCGGGGCGCTCGCCACTGGGACCTTGAGGCGGGCCGGCCCTTTTTCCTGAATGGTAACCGCTATGGGCGAAAGGCCCCTCAGACAATCCATAGGGCTGCATATTTTTTGATTATGGTTCTCGGTGTTTTCGCAAGTGAATGGACTTATGCCAAAATGAAGATCAATACCATTGACAGTCGCACAGGAACCCTCCACCAGATTCTTCAAGACATCAGCCCGCATGATGCAGCACAACTCAGCAACAAAGGGTGGCGCTATCCAGAGCAGGTCTTGCACAACTGG
>JBEQLC010000244.1:0-3056 GCA_040326175.1 Desulfobacteria bacterium
ATTGAAGTATCAAGAATGTTCCTTTCATACAGAGACCTCCATCCAGAACTTCGCGGATTCAGACTTGTCCAGATCACAGACATTCACGCGGGGCCATTGATATCATTCGAAACCATAGCCGAGGTTGTGTCCAGAGCCAATGCCCTCAAACCGGATCTCATTCTCCTCACGGGCGATTACGTAAACCACAACCCGGCCTATATTCATGGTTGCCTTGAACTCCTTGACGAGCTCACTGCGCCAGCCGGCGTTTTTGGCGTTTATGGAAATCACGATTACTACACCGGTATAGACGCCATGAAAGAGGGTTTCTCAAAGACTCACATATCCATGCTGAGCGACGGTCGCCTTGGGGCCAAGGGACTGGAGAGACTGTTAAACATAGTAGGTGTGGAAGACCCGGTCTCAGGCTGGGCAACTGATGCCCAGTTTGGGGATTTGCGAAAGATCTCTGAACTGGTGGCTGCTGACCAATTCAATCTGCTCCTTTCTCACAGGCCAGGGATATTCAGGGTGTGTCATGACTTGAACGTTCAATTAACCTTGGCAGGTCATACCCACGGCGGACAGATCATTCTTCCAGGGGTGGGGGAGCGGGGGTTTTCCCTTGCAGGTCTATTTGTCACATACACCCATGGTCTTTATGAATCAGAAGAGGATCACGAAGCGCGCATGTACGTGAGCAGGGGTATAGGGACTATTGTCGCCCCTGTCAGGCTCTTTTGTGAACCCGAAATCGTTGAGGTGACCCTTACTACAGCCTGAGGGTTTAGGGATTCTGAGCACCACACCTATGCTGAAGGTTTCAGTCAACCCGTTTTCTCTCCAAAGTCCAAGGCCGATGCCTTGGTCGTGGGTCTTTCAAGCCGGGGGCCGTAGGATATACCCTGAACAGATCCTGGTTCGGGGACTCAGATCAGGTCGGCAGGCTACGAGATAGATTGCCCAAAGATAGGCTTACGCTTTTCCAGGAAGGCCTGTATTCCCTCTTGACCGTCATTGTGGGCAGCGCACGTTGAAATCCCGACACGTTCCTTTTCAAGCTGTACCTCAAGGCCTGTATGGAAGGACTCTGTCATGAGGGCTTTGCACACGCCAAAGGCATGCAAAGAGCCTCGTGCGAGCCCGGAGGCCATATCTTTGGCAGCTTCAGGCACGAGTTCATCTTCTGCCACCTCGGTGACCAATCCCCAGGCCAGGGCTTGCTCCGAGGAAATTGGTCTATCAAAGGCCACAAGCTCCATAGCCCGTGCCAGCCCTACGAGCTTTGGCAGGGCAAAGCTCGCTCCACCATCGAGAGATAGACCACTTGAGGTGTATGCCTGCCTGAGCACGGCAGAGCGGGCCATGACACGAAAATCGCAGGCCAGGGCCAGGGAGAAGCCGCCCCCTGCCGCAACTCCGTTAATGGCTGCCACAACAGGCTTTTTCATTTGTCTAATCTCTTGAACGGCCTGGTGAAAAAAGGTAGCAAGTTCATAAACCCCCTTACCCACACCCCCTGCGAAGGCATGAATAGACCTGAGATCCCCGCCTGAGCAAAAGGCCTTACCCTCTCCGGTTATGACCACGGCACGCACGGTTTTATCCAGACCAAGATCAGCCATGTGCTCCGCCAAAAGTTTCAACATATCCTCATCGAGGGCATTGTATACCTCGGGGCGGTTCAGGGTTACCAATGCTACTTCATTCTCCTTAATTACTCGAACCTTTGGTTCCATTGCTCTCCTCCAGACGTGGGACTTATTTTTGCCATTGAACTATATAGTGACTCGGTGTCTGTCATTAACAACACCCCTGTCGAGAGCCTCTGAAGAATTGCTAAAAACAACAAGGCGCCTTTCGATATCAAGGTAGGGTAGCCGATATTTTTTCACGAAAACGGAAAATCCTTCAGCCTCGATTACTGAACGCGCGGTTTCAATTTCGGTGTCCACCGATGGTCCTTTCATGGCAATCAACATGCCTGGTCGACCAAGTAATGGCATGGCTTGATACAGAAACCTGTCCAGCCTTGACACAGCCTTTGATACAATTACGTCATATAGCCTCGATTCAGGCTGCAGTTCTTTTTGGAGGTCTTCCGCCCGGATGTGGCGGGTTTCAACATCTTTTAGTCCCAACATACTTATGATATGTTTTTGGAAGCTGACCTTCTTCCTTGAGGCATCGATCAGAAATACGTGCAGATCTGGCCGTAGGATTTTCAGTGGTATGCCTGGAAATCCGCCTCCTGAGCCGATGTCAAGTAGCCGTGATCCTGAAGGGAGCAGAGATGAGACCGGCAGGGTGTCAAGAAAGTGTTTTACTGCAATCTCCACAGGGTCTGTGATAGCCGTCAGATTTGTCGATCTATTCCACGTCATAAGCTCTGTGGCATGAGCGGCAAACTGGGCAATCTGTGACCGGTCAAGGCTCATGTCCATGGACTTTGCCCCTTCGTCCAGGAGCTGGGCCCATTCCGGCGACTCAAAACCGATCTCTCTTCTGAGTTCGACGATGGTGGCACCCCAACCGCCGGCCCGGGAGGGGGCGTCTGAAAAGTATGTTACTATGGGGAGGTCCTTGAGCAGACCGCGAACGCGATTCTTTTGAAAACCTTTTCCTTTGCCGTGGATAATCCTTACAGAATAAATCTTTGCCTCTATGCAGGCGTTAAGGTATTCTGGCAACAGGCTGGGTATCTCTTTGGGAGAAAAGGTGTGCAGGTCTAAAACATCCTCGATCGGGACCTTTATTGGCTTCTCGTTTTTCATGTTGGATGCGTCGTTCTGCACTGCGCTGAAGGAGATCTTAGCCTGAACAGGTCGGGAAATAAGAAATTCGAATATCGAAACTCGAAACAAATCCGAATATCAAATGTCCAAATGTTCTAAACATTACAGATTCAGGAATTCAGGCATTTAGTACGTCAATGCGTCAATCCTTCAGTTCCTCAAATTCTTTGTCTTAAGTTTCGAATTTTTGTCATTCGATATTGTTTCGGATTTCGGATTTGCGGCTCACGCCTTGAAAACAGTACGTGTTTCGGATTTTTCGGTGACGGATTGTATCGT
>JBEQLC010000245.1:0-3052 GCA_040326175.1 Desulfobacteria bacterium
GGAATACATTGAGTATTTTGAGGATAGCGCTAATGCTTCACTTCGTGCGAAATCTGAGTCTGACGCAGAAATTGGGCAAAAGAGGGGGTTTTTCAAAGGCCTCGAGAGGTATCGGGGGACGGGTGCGAACCACCGACCTTCGGGTTATGACACCTTAGGCCATCGATTCTAAACCCTTGATACGCGGCCTTTTTATACAGGACTGGCCGGGGGTTGCTCATGGTCCCGAATAGGCAGCTCATCCTCAACAGGAGGCCCAACATCGGTAGCCTCGGCAGCCTCAGGTGCCTCATAGGCTTCAGGCAGCCCGGGCAAGGCCCCCGCTGCAATTGTTGTCTCTACGGTTTGAGCATTGAACCAAGCAATCTCTTCGGCCTTTAAGCAATTCTGTTCAAAGCATTCCACGGTTTCCAGTGTCAGACTCGTCTGGGGGCAATACGTGCATGTCTCTCTAATGAAAGCAACCGTTGCTCCAACAACGTTGGTCACAATGTCATGAGTCATTTGCGCGAGGTCAATATTGCCTGTCTTGTCTAGCTCGGCTGCCACCGCCGATACCAGGACTGCTGCCTCATTGGCCAATTCCAAAGCTTCCACGAGCAGTTCGCAATCACAAAACTCCCTGGCTTCGGCCGCCCTTTTGGCGGCCCTGACTGACAAGTCATCAGCCCGCTGAAGCTTCTCCGCAGCAGTCTCCTCCTCAGGCTCGTCATCAAGTGCTTTGCCTTCTTCAAACCATTCTGTTGGCGGGGGTGCTTTGGCTTGCGGCTTGGGAGTGAAATCAGTTTCTCGCTCATCTGAGGGCAATTTGCGGGCGGAGGGGGCATCCCCCCGAAGGCGCTTATCTTCAGAAATGACAGGTCTTAATTGCACCTCTGGAATCTGACTTCCCCGGGGCTGAGTCACTTCACTCCGCACCTGAGGCTTGTATTCAGATATAGGTGCACCTGGCTTGGCTTTGGGGACGGTGATGCTCTCTGTCTGACCCTTGCTTTTCTTGTCAGGGTATTTGACGGCGGGCTTAGGAGCTCCAACATCTTGTACGGAGGTAATGTACTTTGCGAGGGAAAACCCAATAAGCCCTATCAAGGCGATGAGTACGTAAACCCAGTACCGTTTTTTTTCTCTTCCCATTTTACCAGAGCTTATCTTCCTAAGAAGTGGCCTTAGGACTCGGGGCCAAAGATTACTTCGGGCTCCCCTGCAAGCGTTACTATATCAAATGGAAATCCGAATCAGATAGCCCTTTAAACCGCAACCTCCCCCATCTCTTGGCAAGAAATGGGGTTTCAGTATTCACTTCATGGCAGCCTCTGGGTTAGAGGTTGACGGATAATTCTCGAACTTTTTCTACCTATCACAACTTGATTAAAAACAATACTATTTTGCCACCGACAAAATTCGTTGGCAAATTCAGTGATGTTGGATGAAGGGGTGGGTTTACAGTGTGAAGAGCGGAACGCTGGTAAGAAACAAAGTTAACGCCAACGCCTACATTACATTATGATCCTCGGTATCGAATGGGTTTCTTATTTTGTTACCAGCGTCCCGCTTTCCCTGATGGTTTTCTCACCTGACAGAGCCACTTGAACCACCTCATAGTCCTGTAATAGTTGCCAGCGTATTTTTCAAGGGCTGGCCCCATCCTTTGCGGTCGCAACACCAATACTTCTTAATACAGTCCTTTAACCTTGCAGGCGTTGCCGCCGGTTTTCCATACTATTTCATCCAACGTATATACCTGGTCTTTTGTGTCTCTCACCCCCGGCCAGCCCCAGCTTTTTTATCTGGAGAACCATAACCGCTCCCGTATCAGTGATACCTGTGTTTTCGGATCACCGCGCACACCACGCCAAGGATCCTGATCTCATGGTTGTGGAGTATGATGGGCTTCATCCTGGGATTAGCTGGCTGAAGGCGGATATGGTCCGGTTCGATATAAAGTTTCTTTAGGGTGACTTCCTCGTTGTTGATCATGGCAACCACGGTCTCCCCATTTTCGGCAGTCTCCTTGGCCTCGATGATAATATGGTCTCCGTACTGGATGTTCTCGTCGGCCATGGACCAGCCTTCAACCCGAAAGGCATAGGTTTGGAATCGGCCCACCATGTTTTTGGGAATGGATATTGTTTGCGGGTATGGTAAGGCTTCTATGGGTTGCCCAGCGGCCACGGTGCCAAGTACTGCAACCTCAATGGATTCGGGTGCATCGTCAAAATGCGTCCAGTTCCAGTCAATTATTGGCAGGGCCTTTTTTGCACTATCTGGTATCATCATTCCTTTCATAACCACTCCCTTTTCCATAAGTCAGATCATTCATTGTTGTTCCCTGTATTTGAACCAAAGCACGATAAGGAGACCTGTTGAAAGCATGGAAAGCGTATTTCCGAAGATGAAAACAAAATCCCTCACGTATACAGAATACGATTGTAACAAACCCATACCAAGCATCAAGACAGTAAGGTACACGATGCTAAGGTCACGAGAACGTTTCACCCGGTATGTTTTTACAACCTGAGGTATCGCACTGGCACAGATGATAAGGGATCCCGTAACACCTATTATTTTGAATACTGCCGATATTTCCATGTGTCTCTATCTTGTTATTGTGGTTTTCCGCCTTCTGCGGACGCAGTCTTGGCCAAATCTTCTTCATCTTTAAGGTTCTCGATCTCATTTCTCAGCTCGTCAATTTCATCTTGAAGCCGCTCCAGTTCCCTGGATATCTTTTTCTTTTCACTCCGCAATCTGCAGTCCGAAATCCGCAATCGTTGCTCCTCCTCTTGTTTGGAAGCCAGATGATCGGCGAAAAAAGCAGTTATGATAAACTCCAAGAAATCCATGCCACGCTATTACCTCGGCTGTCACTCCGTCTGATACAAAATAAAGGCCTCCCGCAGGGATGCGTTTTTCGCTTAGCGCCTAGCGCAAAGGGGAAAACGGGAAATAAACTCAAAAAAAACTCTGCGTGCTCTGTGTCTCGAACGATCCCGACAGGTCGGGAGAGTGGGCGGTGAGATTATAATTAGCAAGTATGGTTTCATTTGACCAA
>JBEQLC010000246.1:0-3040 GCA_040326175.1 Desulfobacteria bacterium
GGATGAAAACCTCTTTACCATGGCAAAGAAGATACGCAGCAATGTGGACCGTGCCACTAAAATTATACATCATATGAGGGAGTTCGGACGCAAATCAGATGTCACTAAGAGAAAAACAGATACAAATAAGCTATTGACACAAAATTCAGTTGGATTTGGCCTCTTGGTGAAACTTTTTGAATAAGTCCAGAACCCAGTCTGGGAGGTTTTGGATCTTTATAACCGCTTTGAACCCTGGCAAAATGCAGTCGGTATAGTCAGCCTGAGCTTGGATATCAGCAGTGGAATAGATTTTTCCCAGTTCGGAGAAGAGTTCTTCAAGACTGTCCTTGCCGTCAAGGAGGATCTCCATATACTCGGGATTTTCGAGATTTTTCACCAAGGGCGTATCGGCCAGCATGCTACGCAACATCCGAGACATGGAGTTGTTTCCTGTTTTTCGGCGTTGACCACGCTTCAAGTCGCGGAAGAACTGTTCCAGGATATTGTTCGTACGTTGAGGATAGATGGTGACTTTACCTGTTGGGGTATCTACTTCGATCGGATCTGCGAAGAGCTTGTCACCGTACTTGTCGATTTGCTCAGCCATCTTGCGACTGAGGGAATCAGCGGCTAGTTCGGGATTCTCATCGAGTTGCAGACGGAATGACTCCACGCCTTGCTTGATAGTGGACATGGCTTCGGAGGTGCCGTCATCGTTGAGGCCATTGCTGCCACCAATTGGTGCAATACGCATGGCCTTGCGGAGGCTGTTGAAGGTTTTTGATCGCCAACGCAGCTCCTTGACCGCGCGCTGGAGCATACTATCTTTTGCAACGTCCGAGACAACCCGGGCCAGTTTGACAAGGGGTTTCTTCTGGTTCCGATCCTCGTTTGGGTGTTGCTCCAGAATTTCCGGCAAACGTGCGTCCAGATCCAGGATTCTTTCAGTGAAGTTGAGCAACGGAAGATCGAATGGGAAACCATAGCCATCTCCACTGTGCTTACCCTGCAGGGCCCATCGGGGCAGAGAATAGGATGAGCCCAAAGAAAGGAGGGGCGTATCTTTCGGTAGATCCGCTGAGAGAATGGCTTTTGCAAGCCCTGAGATCTGAGTGCATTGGTCCATCAGGCGTTGCCTGGCATCCCGCACCAGTGCCCAGAGCCGAGAGGTGGATGCATGGCTGCGAAGACGATTTCTGAGTTCCCGGTAGGCTGGCTCTAAATAGTCCTTGCCGATATCGCGCAAGAAGTGAAAATGGCAGATAAAGTCGGGCGTATGGGGAAAGACAGCGGTTACAGCTTTACAAAGGCCGGTCCCCATATCGTGGACACAGGCCCTGGGAGTTCCGTATGTCTCCTTTAGTTCTCGAAGAAATGGTGAAATGTGGGTGGAACTCTCGCTGGGCACCTTCACATTGGCCAGAACGAATTTACTCAGGCCATCGAGGCCGGTCATCAATGCAGGGGCATCGCCCTCGTGAGTAGCGTCGAGATGGAGGATATAGCCTCCGGCCAGTGTCATCCGCCGACGGATCCGTGGTGTTGCCTGGCGATGAGCCATAGATAAAAAGGAGATGAACTTCCGTCCCAGGTAATCTACTTCCGAGGCACAGAGTCGCACATTTCGGGGAACCAGTTGTGCGCGGACTTCCTCTGTGTTGCGATGTCGTAAAAAGAGTGCTCGTCCGATGAAGACCATGACATCGTAGGCGACATTGCAGCGAGATGGAACAATTCCAAGAAGATCGTCAGAATCAAAGACTCTGGAACACTCCGAGCAGTGAAGCAGTGTCTCGTGGGCGATAAAGGGGCCAGTCAGGCTGAGCACGGTTTTACGTCGGGTCTTCTGTACAACAAGTGGTCTGCCACAGAGACAAACTTTTCGGTCTGGGACAAAACGAATGACGGGGGGGTTAGGAAATAGTACGGATGGCAAGGTTTCCTGCGAGAGTCGTTCTAGGCTGCCGCTCAATAGCTGGAAGGCGTGTGCGCCACAGTTTACATAGTTTTTTTTAGCCCGTGTATAGCGAAAAACCTTTCGATTTGCACAGTGTCTACGGTGATGTTGTAGGTGGTTGAAAGAACTTTGACCAGTTTTTTGAAGCTGGCTTTGGGATTGTGGATAAACGTCACCAGTACCAACACTGCAATCTCGGCGGGAAGTGGAGAAGGCGGCAGGTTTTTCAGGGCCATAGATCTGCGTTGGTCTTTCGCGATATGTGGATCCACGGCAAGATAGACATGGGATCTTCCTGCCTTCTCCCGCTGAAGCTTTCCTATTCGGCAGAGTTGAACCAGGATCGTGTGGCAACGGCAGCGGAGTTTCTCTCCCAGCATCTCCGCCGTCATGCCGGCCGGACTCCGCGAGGTCAAATCGATGAGAGTGTTGGTGAGGCTGCCATCCTTGGAGAACCCGATGTCGCGGTGAAACCACAAGCCGTCTCGGCTGAATCGAGGGATCGAACGGAGGGTGTACCATTTCCCGTTGTGAGTGAAACTGCTGTAGTATCCCGTTTGGCTCAAAAAGCGACGGACGGAAGGAATGGAATAGTTCATTTTAGTTGCAAGCGGTTCGATCATCCAGCATGGCTGTTCCGTGAACAGGGAGACGAGGCCCTGTCCTGCTTGTGAATGAGTAACCATATGTGCCTCCTGATAAAGTATAGCATGTATGCTCAAAAAATGGATTCTTATGCATTACTTTATCAGAAGTGAACGGGTTTCGCAAGGCTTTATTTCGGGCGGCCAAAAGAACATCAGAGTGGGCTATTTCATTTAAATTCAGCATGTTATTAATTTTCGAGCATGTGTGTCATGATCAAGCTATTCTGAGGTAGCTTTGAAAATCCTGATCAAGTATGGCACAATCAGGAGCATAACAAGTTGATATTCCAGCAACTTCTTTAATCCAACTGACATTTGGGATCATAGAAAAAAAGGTAACTATTTGCTTATAAATTGAGTTATTGAATTTTAAAAGAGCGTCCCTATTTATACTATTTATACTATTTACACTATTTACAGGTCTATCGAGATTGAGCTATGGAACAACAAGAAG
>JBEQLC010000247.1:0-3032 GCA_040326175.1 Desulfobacteria bacterium
GATTGAACTGCCACAGCGAGCGCATTCTCCGCAGCGCGTCGGCGACTTTCTGCAGGAGCTTCAATCCGCACAAATTGATGAGGGTTCAGTGCACGTTCGCCCAATTCTGGCCGGTCTTGATATCAACCTTAAGCGGCACGCGCAATTCGTAAACCCCTTCCATAATCTTGGTGACATATTCTACCACAGTTTCCAGCTCTTTGGGCGGCACCTCAAAGAGTAGCTCGTCATGGACCTGCAGAAGCATCTTAGCGTCCAGGTGCATTTTGCCAAGGGCCTGAGGTATCTGTATCATGGCCACCTTAATGAGGTCGGCAGCCGTGCCTTGAAGAGGGGTGTTAACAGCCGTTCGCTCGGCAAACTCACGGGCTGTGCGGTTCTTACTTAAGATATCCGGCAACCAGCGGAGACGGCCCAGCAGTGTTGTCACCTTGCCGGTCTTCCGAGCTTCCTCTACGGTTTCCTCTATAAAGCGCCTGACCCCTTCGTACCTGCGGAAGTAGTTGTCAATATAAATCTTGGCCATCTTGTGGCTGATACCTAGCTCCTTGGAGAGTCTGAACGGACCCATCCCGTAAATGATCCCAAAATTAATAACCTTAGCCTGACGGCGCATCTCTCGTGTAATCATGCCCGGCAGCAACTCAAAAACCTCGGTGGCTGTACGTGTATGGATATCCTCGTCTTCTTCAAAAGCCTCAACAAGAATGGGATCCGCTGAATAGTGAGCAAGTAGTCGAAGCTCTATCTGAGAATAGTCAGCAGAGAGTATAGTCCAGCCTTTTTGAGGTACAAAAGCTGCCCGGATCTCGCGTCCCTCCTCGGTCCGAATTGGAATATTTTGAAGGTTAGGACCACTGCTGCTCAAACGGCCTGTGGCTGTAACAGTCTGATTGTATGATGTATGGATACGGTGGGTTTCCGGGTGAATGAGATCTACAAGGGCATCCGCGTAAGTTGACTTGAGTTTGGACAGCGACCGGTAATGTAAAACAAGCGCGGGTAGCTCATGCTCCACAGACAGCGTTGTGAGAACCTCTACGTCCGTGGAATAGCCGGTTTTCTTTTTCGTCTTCTTCTGAATAGGGAGCTTAAGCTTTTCAAAGAGTATCTGGCCCAGTTGTTTGTGGGACTTAATATTGAAGCTTTCTCCCGCAATAGCATATATTCGGTCCTCCATGGCATCGAGCTGACGCCCAAAGTCTTTTGATACTGCCTTCAGCCGCTCCCTTTCCACGCAAATACCGAACATTTCCATGTCAACGAGGACCGGTATGAGGGGGATCTCCACTTCCTTGAATAGTCTGTCAAAGCCACCCTCCTGGAGTTTGGGTTCCAGCAATTCATAGGCCATCAGGGTAATATCGGCGTCTTCACACGCATAAGTGACTGCATCCTCTATGAGGACCCCTTCAAAGCCTTTGTCATCCTTCTTGCCACCGGTGACCTCTTTGTAGGATATCATTCTATGGTCGAGATATTCTGCCGCAATTGCCTCTAAGTTGTGGGCACGACGGGTCGGGTTCAAGAGGTACGAGGCTACCATGGTGTCAAACGTAACCCCTTGAAGTTGAATCCCGGAACGCTTCAGGACGATCCAGTCGAATTTGATATTCTGGCCTATCTTGGCCAGCTTCGGGTCTTCAAGAATGGGTTTCAAGCTTGCAATAGTGTGGTCCGGGTCAAGCTGTTCGGGGACACCAGCATAGCGGTGTCGTAAGGGTATATATGAAGCTTCATTCGGCCGACACGCAAAGGATAGCCCCACAATCTCAGCTCGCATGGGGTCCTTTGCGGTTGTCTCTGTGTCTACGGCAAACGTCCCTGCCCGCTTCAGCTCATCGATGAGCCCGTTTAGGGCTTCTTCGTTCAGAATTGCGCGATATTTTTTCTTGCTGAGGTCGGTCTTTGTAGGAAACTGTCTCTGGAGTCTCTGAAACTCGAGTTCCCTGAAAAGGCCGGCGAGCCTCTCTGCATCAGGATCCGCAACCTTTAATGATGACAGTTCCACAGACAAAGGGACCTCGGTGTCGATTGCCACCAGCCGCCGACTTAACATAGCCTGTTCACGGAAGGTGCTCAGGTTTTCGCGAAGTTTTTTTCTGCTTACATTATCAAGGTTCTCGAAGATCGCTTCCAAATTTCCAAAGGTCTTTATCAATGAAACGGCCGTTTTCTCACCGATGCCCGGGACCCCCGGGATATTGTCCGAGGTGTCACCGGCAAGGGCCATCACATCCACCCATTGAGAAGGCTCGAGGCCAAGGTCTTCCTTCAACCCTGCATAGTCAATGGTGCGGTCTTTCATAGGATCCCAGATACTGATTGCGGGAGAGACCAACTGTTTGAAGTCTTTGTCGCCCGTAACCATGACGACGTGGAAACCTTTTTTTTCAGCAGCCCGGGCCAGGGTTCCGATAATGTCGTCAGCCTCATAGCCTCTGAGTTCACAAGAGGCGATATTCATCCCATCAACGATTTGCTTGATGTACGGTATCTGTACGGAAAGATCCTCTGGCATTGGGGGGCGGTTCGCCTTGTAAGCCTCGAATATTTCGTGGCGAAATGTTGGACCTTTTGCGTCAAATACCATAACAATACGCTCAGGCTTCCGATCTGAGAGAAGCTTTAAGAGCATGTTCGTAAAACCAAAGGCGGCATTGGTGGGCAGGCCTCGGGTCGTGGAGAGATGGCGGACGGCATGGTAGGCTCGGTATATATAGCCACTTCCGTCAATGAGATAGATGGTATTTCCTTTCGGGGCCATGATCTATTCTTTTCTAATCTTAAATAGCTCTCAAAAATACCTTCCAGTTGATGTGGTTCTGATGGCTTCCTGCCGCTTGGATAACCGAACACTGATCTGAGAATCAGTACAACCTGACAAACTTGCTTACCATGAATCAGGAGCCATGACAACGACCAGAGATGACTGATCCTCTCAGAAACAGACATGGACAATTGTTCACCTGGTATTATATAGTAAACGTTGAGCTGGGAACAGGAAGTCAGGTAGAAGTAAGTATCATTGA